>DATLOA010000025.1:0-2867 GCA_035536515.1 Burkholderiaceae bacterium
CGCCATCAAGGGAGCAGAGTTCGGAAGCAAATCAGCGATTAACCCGCCGCAAGGTCAGAGCGAGGAACCACCATCGCCGGACGTATCCGCCAGCACGATTACCGAATCGAACGCCAGCGATAAGACCGGCGGCCCCGCTGCGCCGGGAGAAAATCCCAACAACGGGCCACTGGAAAGAGTGCGCGTCGACCCCGCCGGTCGCGCGCTGACGACCAATCAGGGCGTCGCAATAGCGGACAACCAGAACTCGCTGAAGGCAGGCTTACGTGGTCCGACATTGCTCGAAGACTTCATCCTGCGCGACAAAATCACGCACTTCGATCACGAGCGCATCCCCGAGCGCGTGGTGCACGCACGCGGCTCCGCCGCGCATGGGTTTTTCGAATCCTACGAGGCACTGACCGATTTGACGATGGCCGCTCCGTTCGCGGAAGCGGGAAAACGCACGCCGGTATTTGTGCGCTTTTCGACAGTCGCCGGTGAGCGCGGCTCGTTCGACCTCGCGCGCGACGTGCGTGGCTTCGCCGTCAAGTTCTATACGGATCAAGGCAACTGGGACTTGGTGGGCAACAACATTCCGGTGTTCTTCATTCAGGACCCGATGAAATTTCCGGACTTGGTGCATGCAGTGAAGCCCGAGCCGCATCACGCGATGCCACAGGCCGCGAGCGCACACGACACGTTTTGGGACTTCGCGAGCTTGATGCCCGAGATCAGCCACATGCTGATGTGGGTAATGTCGGATCGCGCGATCCCCCGCAGCTATCGAATGATGCAGGGCTTCGGTGTACACACATTCCGTCTGGTCAACGCGGACGGCAAGTCGGTGTTCGTCAAGTTCCACTGGAGCCCCATGCTCGGCACGCATTCGGTCGTGTGGGATGAGGCGGTCAAGATCAATGGCGCCGATCCCGATTTCCATCGACGTGATCTATGGGAAGCGATCGAGGGCGGAGCGTATCCGGAGTACGAACTTGCACTGCAGATCTTCACTGAGGAGCAAGCGGAAGCATTCAGTTTCGATGTGCTCGACTCCACCAAGATCGTTCCTGAAGAACTGGTGCCGCTACGGCCGGTCGGCCGACTGGTGCTGAACCGCAATCCGGATAACTTCTTTGCCGAAACCGAGCAAGTCGCGTTCTGCACGCAGCACGTAGTGCCCGGCATCGACTTCACCAACGATCCGTTACTGCAAGGTCGCAATTTTTCCTACCACGACACGCAATTGACTCGACTCGGTGGGCCGAACTTTCACGAGATCCCGATCAATGCTTCGGTGGCGCAGGTGCACAACAATCAGCGCGACGGTTTTCACCGCCAGTCGATCGCAAGAGGACGTGTCGCTTACGAGCCGAACTCGCTCGGCGGAGGGTGTCCGTTCCAAGCCGGCAAATTGGGATTTGTATCGTTCCCCGAGCCGATCGAAGGCAACAAACTGCGTGGCAAGCCGGAAAAGTTCGCAGACCACTACACGCAGGCCACGCTTTTCTACAACAGCCAGACCGCAGTAGAACAGAGCCATATCGTCGAAGCTTTTCGATTCGAACTAACCAAGGTCCAAACGCCGGCGATTCGGGCACGGATGGTCGCCGGCCTGCTCAATGTCGATCGTGATCTTGCGTCGCGCGTTGCTCAAGGGCTTGGCATTGATCTGCCCGAGCCATTACCGCGCGTGCTTGCGGATCCCGCAACGCCAGAGGTCACCAGCTCGGCTGCGTTGTCGCTCTTTTCGCGGCCGGGAGATGGCTCAATTCGCACACGCAAGGTTGCGTTGATTGTCGCTGATGGTGTCGATGCCGCCGAGCTGCAATTAATTTATGACGAATTGGCGGCGGAGGGCGCAGTCGCGGCGTATGTCGGCCACCGTTTGGGCGCGGTGCAATCCATCTCAGGTGATGCAATAGAAGTTGAAATCACGATGGAGACGGCGCCCGCCGTGCTATTCGACGCGTTGGTATTGCCGAGCGGAAAAGCCGCGATCGAAGTGCTGGGCAGAAGCGGTCAAGCGATGGAGTTCATCAAACTTCAGTACCGCCACTGCAAACCGATCCTAGCGCTTGAGGGCGCAAGCGCGTTGCTCGAAGGCGGGGGTATTTCGCCCACATTGCCTGACGGGAGCCCCGATCCGGGCCTGATAGTGCTGGAGGAGCAAGACGCAGGAGCGTCCGCGGCATTTATCAAAGCGATTGCGCGGCATCGGCATTTTGAGCGGCAAATGGATCCGCCGCTTGTTTAGCCAGACGGCACATCACTTGCACTAGGACATGACGTTGTTTGGAAATCGACTTGGAAGCTGTAGAAGTTCGTACGCGCCCCGACAGGCTGGCGCCCGAGACTCCTCGCTCGGATATGTGCGAGGAGGACCGGGCGCTGCTTTCGCTCGCCAGCGTCTTGCGGCGTCACGGCTACCGCTTCACATGTATTACGCCGGATACGCATGCTCGGGTTGCTGCGCGGCAACCTGAGGGCGCGCGCAACCTGCGCGATGTTTTCGGGTGGAGCCTTCCGTTCCGAGAACATGATCTGCCGACTGAGATCGTGCAGTTATTGCAAGCTTCCAATGCACTGTCGCGCGAAAATGGGCAATTAAAAAGCCTTGTTCGCTTCGCAACTTTCGAGAAGACACTACTGCTTCATTCGGCCTGGCCGACGACCTCCAATGATTCGGTCTTCTTTGGCCCCGACACCTATCGCTTCGCATCGCTAGTCGAACAAGCACTGGTGAAATCGCCTGGGCGTTCACCACGCATCGCGGTTGACGTCGGATGTGGAACGGGTGCCGGCGGAATTCTCGTTGGCCACTTGCTTACCGCACACCGTATCAAAGTGCTGTTTACAGACATTAACCAGCAAGCGTTGCGCTATGC
>DATLOA010000026.1:0-4046 GCA_035536515.1 Burkholderiaceae bacterium
CTCGTCGTCGTCGTCTTGCCATGCGTGCCGGCGATCGCTATTCCCTGCTTCAGGCGCATTAGCTCAGCCAGCATCACCGCGCGCGGGACAATGGGAATCCGCTTCGCGCGGGCCTCCAAAACCTCAGGATTGTCTTGCGCCACCGCCGCCGAAACGACCACTGCATCGGCACCGTTGATGTTCTGCGCACGATGGTCCTGACTGATCGTGGCCCTCAGCTGCGCGAGCCGCCGCGTCGTCGCAGTCGAAGCGGTGTCCGAACCGCTGACGCGATAGCCAAGCGTCAACAGCACCTCAGCGATCCCCGACATGCCACTGCCGCCGATGCCGACGAAGTGAATATGCTTAACGGCGTGTTTCATGCGCGTGGCACGCCCGTGTTCGGAGTTATGTCGCAGCCGCGAGCGTTAGGCAGCGCGGCGCTGCTTGGGCGTCGGCCACTAAAGTGGCAACCACTGCGGTACTCGCGCCAGCGGCGGGCCTGGAACTCGCTACGCTCAGACAGCCAGGCCCTCAACTTCCCCGCTGCCGCTCCGTTCCTCGGGCGACGCCCCGAAGGCAGCACCGCGCTGCCCAACGCTCGCGGTCGAGATGTTGTCTTGAATCGTGAGGACAAGGGCTTTGCACCAAGTCGAGACACAGTCTCACAGCAGCGGCTGGCGCAGATGCGCCGCCTTTGAGTCGTCGCCCGAGGAGCGGAGCCACGCCGGGGCCGTTGAGCAAAAAAGCGCTTTAGCCCTTTTTTGCGCCGGCGTTGTGAGTACCGCAGTGGTCGGCACTTTAGTGCCCGACGACGTAGGCGACGCATCTGCGCCAGCCGCTGCTGCACGCGACACGACAATGCAGTCCTCACGCCGCCACCTTCTCAATCACCGCCGCCACCGTCTGCGTAGCCTTGGGCTTTCCAATCGAGCGTGCCGCAACTGCCATCGCGAGCAAGCGATCGCGCGTCAGAGAGCGCAGCAGCTCGGCAAGCTTCCCCGCGCTGAGCTCCGACTGCGGCAGATGAATCGCCGCGCCTCCCGCTGCCATGAATTCCGCATTGGCACACTGGTGCGATGTGGTCGAAACGACCAGCGGCACCAGCACGCTTGCAACGCCGGCTGCAGCGAGCTCCGACACAGTGATTGCGCCCGCACGGCAGACGACCACGTCTGCCATCGCGTAGCGATCGGGCATTTCGTCGATGAACGCGATGACTTCGGCATCGACGCCGACCTCGCGATACAACGCCCGCACGGATTCGATGTGTTTAGCTCCGCATTGATGGACCACTCGCGCACGCAGATCGGATGCAACCATTGCCAACGCGCGCGGTACGGTTTCGTTCAGGACCTGAGCGCCGAGGCTGCCGCCGATCACCAGCAATTGCAACGGACCAGAGCGACCTACGTAGCGCAGTTCGGGTGGAGCAATCTGTGCGATCTCGGCGCGCACTGGATTGCCCGTTACCATGCCCTTGTCGCCCGCGATCTTCGCCGCTGCCCCATCGAAGCCGCACAACACTGCTGACGCCCACGACTTCAACATCCTGGTCGACATCAGTGGTGCGGCATCCGAGTTCAACAGCACCAGCGGCACACCGAGCGTGCTCGCCGCCATTCCGGCCGGCACCGCGACATATCCGCCAGTGGAGAACATCACGCGCGGCTTGCGCGCGCGGATCAGTGCACGGCTCTGCCAAAGCGCTCGCAGCAGATGGAAACCACCAAACAACAATGTCTTGACGCCCTTGCCGCGGAGCCCTGAAAAATCGATGGCGTCGAATGCAATCCCGCGCGGCTCAACAAGCTGCCGTTCCATACCGGTTCGAGTGCCCAGCCAGCTCACCGACCATCCGCGCTCGCGCAACGCATCGGCAACAGCGAGGCCAGGCATCACGTGTCCGCCAGTGCCTGCAGCGACCACCATTAGATGGTTCATGCGCGGCCACCGCGCATCAGCACACGATTCTCTCTATCCACACGCAACAGAATCGCGATTGCCACGAGCGTCGATAACAACGCCGAGCCGCCGTAGCTCATCAGTGGCAGCGTCAGCCCCTTGGTCGGCAGTAAGCCGGTCGCCACGCCTACATTGATGAACGTCTGCACGCCAATCCACAGACCCAAGCCTTGTGCCATAAGGCCCGCAAACGTGCGCTCAAGCGCAATCGCCTGGCGACCGATTTCAAACGCGCGCTTGACCAGCCAATAAAAAAGTACGACGACCGTTGCCACGCCGACCAAGCCAAGTTCCTCCGCAAGCACCGCCAGGATGAAATCGGTGTGCGCTTCGGGCAGGTAGTGGAGCTTCTCCACGCTGCCGCCGAGGCCAACGCCGAACCACTCACCGCGCCCAAACGCGATCAGCGAGTGCGACAGTTGGTACGCCTTGCCCAGCGCGTTGCCTTCCGACCATGGATCAAGGTACGCGAAGATGCGCTCGCGGCGCCAGGGCGAAAGCCAGATGACCAACACAAAAACCGAGGCCAATGCCAGAGTAATACCAGTGAACAACCGCCCGTTGACACCACCGAGAAACAAGATGCCCATGCTGATCGTGACGATGACGCCAAACGCGCCGAGGTCGGGCTGCAACAGAAGCAATACGCCAATCGCACCCATCACGAACGCCATCGGCAGAAATCCCTTGCCGAAATGATTCATGTAGTCCTGCTTGCGCACCGTGAAATTTGCCGCGTACAAAATGCACGCGACTTTCATCAGCTCGGACGGTTGCAGATTTAAAACGCCGAGCGGTATCCAGCGCTTGGCGCCATTGACACCCTTGCCGATGCCGGGAATCAACACGACGATGAGTAGCGCGAGCGCCCCGACAAACACAAACGGCGCTAGACGCTGCCAAACAGCAACCGGGATCTGAAACGCGATCGCGGCCGCGCAGAACGCGATGCCGAGCGACAGCAGATGCCGCAACAAAAAATGCGTCGGCGCGACGTTGTAACGCGGCGAATCGGCTAACGATATTGATGCCGAATAGACCATCACAGTCCCGATGAGCACTAGCGCCAGCACGACACCGACGAGCGGACCGTCGACCGCAGGCAGTGAACTCGAACGCGCCGACGCGTTCGTACCGCGCAAGCCCGCGCTGCTCAAGCCGACCAATGAACCTGCGAACGCGAACGCACTATTAGTCCCACGCTCCTGACCGGCAGGGCGCTTGCGACCAAACGGGGCCCGCATGCTTGTTAGCAGACCGCTCATATCTGCCCCGCTTTGGCCGACAAGTCCCGCACCGCACCCACGAATACTTCGCCGCGATGCATGTAGTTGCGAAACATGTCGAAACTCGCGCACGCGGGCGACAGCAGAACCGCATCGCCATCGTGTGCATGCTCCGCCGCGATAGCGACTGCTTGTTCAAGCGTGGGTGCGCCAAGTAACGGCGCGCTGTCCACGCCGCGTTCGAGCACAGAGCGGATGGCGCCCGCATCGCGGCCGATGACAACGACCGCGCGCGCGTGACGCGTGACTGCGGGCGCCAGCGGCTCAAAGTTCTGGCCCTTGCCGTCGCCACCAGCGATCAGCACGACCTTCTTGCCTTCCGCACCGAGCCCATCGAGCGCAGCGACGGTCGCGCCGACGTTCGTGCCCTTACTATCGTCGTAGTACTGAACGCCATGGATCGTGGCGATCAATTGCAACCGGTGCGGTTCGCCGGAGTAGCGCCGCAACACGTGCATTATCGGGGCCAACGGACAATCGATCGCACGCGCTAGCGCCAGCGCGGCCAGCGCGTTCATGGCGTTGTGCCTCCCGCGCAAAGCGAGCGCATCGGCAGGCATCAGCCGGTGAAGTCGAAGTTCGGGAACGGATGACTGCGGAGGCTCATCCTCGCCTCTTCTCTTGCGCCCCGGCACGCTCAGGTCTTCTGCCCATGCAAGCCACGCGACCGCATCAACGACGATCCCATACGAATTGCCGGCTACCGGTGCATCGGCGCCGAACGTGACCGCATTGACGCCCTTCTTCATCATCGCGACGACGCGCGCGTCGTCGCGATTCAGGATGCGGATTGTTTTCGCGGAAAAAACGCGCGCC
>DATLOA010000027.1:0-6523 GCA_035536515.1 Burkholderiaceae bacterium
GCGCAGCGGCCGAAGTCGATCACGGTCGCCAATCGCACACTCGACCGCGCTGAATCACTCGCGACTCGGTTGCATGGAAAGTCGATGAAGCTCGGCGACCTGCCCGAGGCAATGGCGAAATTCGACATCGTCGTGTCGTGCACCGCCAGCCTGCTGCCGATCATCGGGCTTGGCATGGTTGAGCGCGCGATTCGCACGCGCCGGCACAAGCCGATGTTCATCGTCGATCTCGCGGTGCCGCGTGACGTCGAGCCTGAAGTCGCGCGGCTCGACGACGTTTATGTGCACACGGTCGACGACCTCGGCAAAGTGGTCGCGAGCGGCAACGACACACGCCAGGCCGCAGTCGCGCAGGCTGAAGCAATCATTGAATCGCGCGTGCGCGATTTTGAAGAGTGGATCCGGGTGCGCCGCGCAGTGCCAACGATCCAGGATCTGCACGGCCGTGCCGACGCGCTGCGCTCGCGCGAGCTGCAGCGCGCTTTGAAGCTGCTTGCGAAAGGCGAGCCGCCCGAGCGCGTGATTGAGCAGTTGTCGCACGCGCTAACGAATAAATTCCTGCACGATCCGATGAGCGCGCTGCGCGCCGCCGGCGACGACGCGGAGCATGCGCGGCTGCAGGCTTTGCTCGCCCGCTTCTACTCGGAGTAGGGCAAGGCTGTCTCGGTGCGGCTTGCGGTCGCACATGCGACGATATCTCCATGAAAACCTCAATGAGAACCAAACTCGAGCAGCTGTCGAAGCGGCTCGAAGAGATCGACGTTCATTTGTCGGGCGAGCATGCGGCGCGCGATATGAACCGCTTTCGTGCGCTCGGCCAAGAGCGCGCGGAAATCGAGCCGGTGGTCAGCCGCTTCCACGACTATCAGCGCGCCGAAAGTGATTTGCAGGGGGCGCAGCAAATGCTTTCAGAGCCCGAGATGAAGGCACTCGCCGAGGAAGAGATCGACGCATCGAAAGCCCGCATCGCAGCGCTCGAGGGCGAGCTGCAAGGGCTGCTGCTGCCGCGCGATCCGAACGACGACCGCAATATCTTTCTGGAAATACGCGCCGGCACCGGTGGCGACGAATCCGGACTATTCGCCGGCGATCTGCTGCGCATGTACCTGCGTTACGCCGAGCGCCATCGCTGGGCGAGCGAAATGATCTCCGAGAGCGCGTCCGACATGGGCGGCTACAAGGAGGCCATCGTGCGGCTGGTCGGTGCGGGCGCCTATTCGAAGCTCAAGTTCGAATCAGGCGGGCATCGGGTGCAGCGCGTGCCGGTCACCGAAGCGCAGGGACGTATCCACACGTCCGCGTGCACGGTAGCGGTGCTGCCCGAGGCCGACGAGATCGACGACGTCAAGATTGACCCGAGCGAGATTCGCATCGACGTGTTTCGCGCTTCCGGCGCCGGCGGCCAGCACGTCAACAAAACCGAAAGCGCGGTCCGCATCACGCATCTGCCGACCAACATCGTCGTCGAGTGCCAGGACGACCGATCACAGCACAAGAATCGCGAGCGCGCGATGAAGATCCTTGCGGCTCGCATTAAAGACCAGCAAACGCGCGACCAGCAGGCCAAGGAGGCATCGACGCGCAAAACGTTGATCGGCTCGGGCGACCGCTCCGAGCGCATCCGCACTTACAACTTTCCGCAGGGCCGCGTCACCGATCACCGTATCAACCTGACGCTGTACCGGATCGACGCAATCATGGACGGCGATCTCGATGAGCTGACAGAACGGTTGGCCGCGGAGCATCAGGCTGAGCTGCTGGCGGCGCTGGGCGATGCCGTTCAGTGACGAATTTGCCGTAGCCGATCTGACCGTCGGCGCGCTGCTGGGCGCAAGCACGTTACCCACGCTCGAAGCCCGCGCCTTACTGGCGCATCAGCTTGGCACGTCGCGCGAGCAACTGGTTGCGCGCCCGGAGCGGCTTGTTGCACCGGAGGACGCTCAACAGTTTGTGCAATGGGCCGAGCGCCGTCGGCGCGGCGAGCCGCTTGCGTACCTGCTGGGGGGGAAGGAGTTTTACGGCCGCATGTTTGCTGTGTCTGCTGCCGTACTGATACCGCGCCCTGAAACCGAGCTGCTGGTCGAAGCTGCGCTGTCGCTCGGCTTGCGCGACGACGCGCACGTTCTCGATCTCGGCACCGGATCGGGCTGCATCGCGATCACGCTTGCGCTCGAGCGTCCGCAGTGGCAAATCATTGCGACCGACCAGTCACAGCATGCAATCGCCGTTGCGCGCGAGAACGGAAACCAATGGCGGGCGAACAACGTCGAGTTTCTCGCTGGAGACTGGTTTTCGGCGGTGCCCGATCAGCGCTTGGATTTGATTGTCAGCAATCCGCCTTACGTTGCTGTAGGTGACGCACACCTGGACGCGCTCCGCTACGAGCCACTGCCTGCGTTAGTGGCCGAAGCGAACGGCCTGGCGTGTCTTTACACGATCATCGAAGGCGCGCGGTCGCATCTGGTTCCGGGAGGTTGCCTCGCCCTCGAACACGGCCACGATCAGGCAACGGCGATTAAAGCTCGCCTGGTCACCGGCGGCTGGCTCCAAGTGCAGACGCTGCAAGACATGGCCGGCATCGACCGCGTGACTTTGGCGCGAGGTGCCGTTTGACGCCGCTTTAGCGCTCGCTACACTCGTAAGATCCAATCAAACTTACTGCTGGGCGCCATGACTCCTGAAGATTTCGTCAAGAAAACCGTGACCGAGAACCCCGTCGTTCTGTTCATGAAAGGCACCGCGCAATTTCCTCAATGCGGGTTTTCCGGCCGCGCAATATCTTTGCTCAAACAATCCGGCGTGAAGAATCTGATCACCGTCAACGTCCTCGAAGATGACGATGTGCGTCAGGGCGTCAAGGACTTTTCCAACTGGCCGACGGTTCCGCAGCTGTACGTCAACGGCCAATTCGTCGGCGGCTCGGACATCATGACCGAAATGTTCCAATCGGGCGAATTGCAGACACTGCTGAAGGACGCCAAGGTCGTTTAGTGCAACGATGCAGCGCCTGATCGTTGCGATTACGGGCGCTACCGGTGCGATCTACGGCGTGCAATTGCTGCGCCACTTACGCACGCTTGGTGTCGAAACACACCTCGTGCTGTCGCCGGCCGGCGTGTTGAACGTGCACCAGGAACTCGATCTGAAGCGTGCGGATGTTGAAGCGCTGGCTGATGCCGTGCACAGCGTCGGCGACGTCGGTGCCGCACTCGCCAGCGGATCGTTTAAAACCGACGGCATGGTCATCGCACCATGCTCGATGAAGACGTTGGCTGCCATTGCGCACGGATATGCCGACAACTTGATCTCGCGCGCCGCCGACGTTAGTTTGAAAGAGCGCCGCAAGCTAGTGTTGCTGCCGCGCGAGGCGCCGTTGAATCTGGCACACATTCGCAACATGGAAGCCGTGACGTTAATGGGCGGCATCATTTTCCCGCCGCTGCCCGCGTTTTATCAGCGGCCGCAAAGCTTCGAGCAAATGGTCGATCACACACTGGCACGCGTGCTCGACCTGCTCAGCATCGAGCATCAACTGGCGCCGCGCTGGGACGGGCAAATCGGTGCCGACCCGCAGCGCGCCTAAGTCGCGTACACTGCGCGTGCTTTCGCTTGAGTCTGTCGTTCTCCGGTTATCTCTGGCCTGTTGCTTGGTTCGTAAAACAACAGCGCGTCTGTTTATCAGGTTCACGTCTCTTGATCGTTAGCTCGCTGCTGGACTGTTCCAGCGGGTGATTCGTTTTGAACTTTTATCTAGGAACGTAAATGGCAACAGGTACCGTTAAGTGGTTTAACGACGCAAAAGGCTTTGGATTCATCACGCCGGAAGATGGCGGCAAAGACTTATTCGCGCACTTCTCCGAAATTCAGGCAGGCGGCTTCAAGTCCCTGGCCGAGGGACAGCGCGTAGAGTTTGTTGTGAAGCAAGGCGCGAAGGGCCCGCAAGCCTCGGACATCCGTCCGGCGTAATCGCTAAACGCAACAACAAAAAACCGCGGCAAGCCGCGGTTTTGTTTGGTGCCGGCAGAGGGACTCGAACCCCCGACCTTCGGTTTACAAAACCGTTGCTCTACCAACTGAGCTATGCCGGCCGCAGACGCTGAGCCGCACGACTTTACTTTATGCGCGTCAGCTTGGGCCGATCGCCGCGACGCGGCGGCGGTGGTGGATCGCTCGGCTCGTTGTTGTCGGCGTTGGTGACTGGCGCTCGCACGGGCACCAGCGCCATTGGCGTCGGGCCCGGCAATGTCTTTGCGCCATCGTTGTCGGCGCTCGCCGGGTCTACAACCGTCGGCGCATTGCGCGAAACGTCGAACGCCATGCCCTGCCCGTTCTCGCGCGCGTAGACGGCGATCACCTTATCGACCGGCACCGTCACTTCACGCGCAACACCGCCGAACCTCGCTTGGAACTCGATTGCTTCGTTTCCAAGCTTCAAACGATTGGTCGCAAGCGGCGAAATGTTCAGCACGATTTCCCCGTTCTTGACGAACTCCTGCGGAACGTTGACGCCAGAGTCCGCGAGCACGGCGATATACGGTGTCAGGCCGGAGTCGGCGCACCACTCGTGGATCGCGCGGATCAGATACGGCTTGGTCGAAACGTCAGCCATGGGTCGACTAGCGGCGCATTACCTTTTCAGAAGGCGTCAGTGCCTCAATATAAGCCGGGCGCGAAAACATGCGTTCGGCGTATTTCATCAGCGGCGCGGCGGTTTTCGGTAAATCGATGCCATAGTGGTCGAGCCGCCAAAGCAGAGGTGCGAGCGCGACGTCGAGCATCGAAAAATCGTCGCCTAGCATGTACTTGTTCTTCAGCATGATCGGAGACAGCTGCGTCAGGCGGTCGCGAATCGTCGCGCGGCCTTTTTCCATCGCCTTCTGATTGTTGCTGTTCTCAAGCGTCTGCACGTGCACGAACAGCTCCCGCTCGAAGTTGAACAGGAAAAGCCGCGTGCGGGCGCGCATTACCGGATCTGCCGGCATCAGTTGCGGATGTGGAAAACGCTCGTCAATGTATTCGTTGATGATGTTCGATTCGTACAGCACGAGATCACGCTCGACCAGGATCGGAACCTGACCATATGGGTTCATCGTGTTGATGTCTTCCGGCTTGTTGAACAGATCAACGTCGCGGATCTCGAAGTCCATGCCCTTTTCGAACAACACAAAGCGGCACCGCTGTGAAAACGGGCAGGTCGTTCCGGAGTAAAGCACCATCATTTCATTTCCTTGTTTTTGTCATCCGCAGGCGCCCGGCCGCTCCGAAGCCCGCAGATCAAACTAACCACTTCAGGTGCACGTGCGACGCCCGTTCGTAGGCCAGAAGTGCCTATTTCACGTCTTTCCAGTAGACGGTGTTCAGCCGCCACGCGACTACGGTGAATAGCGCGAGGAATATCAACACCCACACGCCGATCCGCGTGCGCTTGCCCGCTGTCGGGTCGGTGATAAACGAGAGAAAGGCGACCAGGTCGGCAGCGTCGTCATCGAAGCGCCGGGACTGCTCCTGACTCTGCGCTTTGAATGAATATGTAATGCCTTCGGCGCCATGCGTCGCGGTCGGTACTTCGGTGCGCGACGCTATGCCGTTCGCATCGTAAGTTGTAATGACCTGCATGTGCTGCACCGCTCCACTTTTTGGATCCTTGCGCTCTTCATTGAATTCGATCTTGGCCTCGCGCGGACCCTGCTCTTGCCAGAACACATGCGGCATCGAAATGTTCGGATACGCAACGTTGTTCCACCCCGTGGGCGAACCCGCGTCGCGGTAGTAACTGCGCAGCAGCGTGTAGACGTAATCGGTACCTGCATGCTCGGCCGACGTGCGGGCGCGCGTGATTACCGATAAATCCGGCGGGGTTTTGCCGAACCATCGCTTCTGGTCCGTTCCTGTGGCGGAATTGCGGATCGTGTCGCCGACCTTCTGATTGCCGTAGATCAGGTACTGCTGAATCTGCGCGTCGGTCAATCCGATTTCCTGCAGCCGGTTCCAGCGCACGAGGCTCGCGCCGTGACAGCCGATGCAGTAATTGGCAAACAGCCTTGCACCGTTTTGCAACGCCGCCGGGTTTTGCATGCGATCGACCGGCCAGACATCCATCGGAGCACCGCCTTCGGCCGCGAGCAAAGAGCTGGCGGCGCACAGCATCGAAGCAGCCATTGCCAAACGCACGAAAGTCTTCATTCGCTCAGTGCGCCGCGTAGGTAATGCGCTCGGGAACAGGTTTGAACTTACCCATCCGGCTCCACCACGGCATCAATGCAAAGTAGGCGAAGTACACCAGCGTGAGCACCTGCGCGACGATAGTGGCTCCCGGCGTCGGCGATTGCGTGCCCAGATAACCGAGGATCAGAAACGCGACGACCCAAGCGATCAACAGCCAGAAGTGCCATGCCGGGCGGTAACGCATCGACCGTACCGGCGAGTGATCGAGCCACGGCATCGCAAAAAAGATCATGACCGAAACGCCCATCATCACGACACCCCAAAACTTCGGATCGAGCGTGAAGAAGCCGATAACCAG
>DATLOA010000028.1:0-8379 GCA_035536515.1 Burkholderiaceae bacterium
CCACTCGCCACCAGGGTTGCCCCCGTGCTGCCGTTCGACTTGCATGTGTAAGGCATGCCGCCAGCGTTCAATCTGAGCCAGGATCAAACTCTTCAGTTCGATACTGTGTGCTTGATTACTCTCGCTGGAATCGAGAGGCTCTGTTGATGTTTCCACCAACTTAACTTCTCTTTCCATTGCGTGAGCACTAATGCTTTGAGTTCAGCCAGGTCAATAGCCGTGAGACTTTTCGACCTGGTTGCGCCGTTCATTAAGCGCCCACACTTATCGGCTGTTTCATTTTTAAAGAACAAGACACCCGTCGCATGCACTTTTGAAGGCGCTGCGTAGCGGGAGTCGTAAAGAGGCGCGATTATGAGGGCCAGCAAAAATGCTGTCAAGCAACAAGGCCGGCCATTGCGCTAGAGCGCCGCTTCAATTCCCCTATAGACACAAATATGGCGGTTCGAGACAAAGTTTCAAGCGCTCGCAACCTACTGATGCGTAAATCGCGCTGCACGCTTCTCAACGAATGCCGACATCCCTTCTTTCTGGTCAGCAGTCGCGAACAACGAGTGAAAGAGCCGACGCTCGAATAAGACCCCCTCTGCCAAAGGAAGTTCGTACGCGCGATTAATCGACTCCTTTGCCATCATCACCGCCGGCAGCGAGAAACTTGCGACCGTCGTCGCTATTTTCAAGGTTTCATCGACAAGATCAGCAGCAGGCACTACACGCGAGACAAGACCTGCGCGCTCCGCTTCGGCAGCGTCCATCATGCGTGCCGTCAGCACCAGATCCATAGCCTTTGCCTTGCCCACGGCGCGCGGCAAACGTTGGCTTCCTCCAGCGCCCGGAATGATTCCAAGTTTGATTTCAGGCTGACCGAACTTCGCGGTGTCGGCTGCAATGATGATGTCGCACATCATCGCCAGTTCGCACCCGCCACCGAGCGCGAAGCCGCCGACCGCAGCGATGACCGGTTTGCGAATTCGGCGAATCGTTTCCCAGTTGCGAGTTATGTAGTCCGTTTTGAAAACGTCCATGTACGACCATGTACTCATCGCGCCAATGTCGGCGCCCGCGGCAAATGCCTTCTCACTTCCAGTCAGCACGATGGCGCCAATGGCCTCATCCGCATCGAAAGCGAGCAGCGCCGCGCCCAGCTCCTCCATTAACGCGTCATTCAGAGCGTTCATAGCCTTGGGCCGATTCAGTCGGATCAGGCCGACGCGGTCCCTCGTCTCAACGATAATGTGCTCGTTAGTCATTGCAACGCCTCCGTGATTTTGCACGGCAATCTTAGCGATGCAACGAATAGGACGACGCTACCCGCCGGCGCGCGCGAGGTAATCGAGGATCGTGTCCGAGGACAGCGCACGAGCGTAGAAAAAGCCTTGCGCGAATTCGCACCCGATGTCGCGCATATACTCGACCTGCTCGATGGACTCGACGCCCTCGGCCACAACCTTCAACTTAAAGTGGCGCGCGACGGCAAGCATCGCGTGCACGATCGCGCGGCTGTCTGCGTCACCCGGTACGCCTTCAATGAAGGACTGATCGATTTTCAGCGCGGTAAAAGGCATGCGCTTCAAATAACCGAGCATCGAATACCCGGTGCCGAAATCGTCGAGCACGAGCCCGACACCCAGTGACGCGAGCTCGGCCAGCACGTCATTATTGATTTCACTTTCTCTGACTAGCGTGCGTTCGGTGATCTCGAGGACGATCAGCTGCGGAGCGATGCCGTGCTTGGCAAGTGCGGCACGCACCAGCGTGGGCAACGCTGTCGAACCCATCTCACGCCCGGCAACGTTGATCGATACCGGCACGTCGAAGTCGGGGCGCACCTCGCGCCAACGATTGATCTGCGAGCACACGTCGTTTAGTACCCAGCGCGTGATTCGCTCTGACAATCCACTCAACTCGGCGACGCCGATGAAGCGGTCGGGAGTCAATACGCCATGCACCGGATGCTGCCAGCGAATCAGCGCTTCCAGCCCGACGACGCGGCCGCTGACCATCTCAATCTGCGGCTGGTATTCGCAAATGAACTGCGGCGCTTCGCTTTGCACAGCCTTGACGAGTTCAATGCCGAGTTGAACTTCGCGTGCGGCGCGCTCGTAACGGATAGGATTGAAAAAGCTGAACTGATTGCGGCCATCGCGCTTGGCCTGATACATCGCTGAGTCGGCGTTTTTCAGCAGCGTGCTCATGTCGCGCCCGTGCTCCGGGAACAGCGCGACGCCGATTGAGGCCGATACCTGCGTGTCGATCGCCGGCACGAGGTCGGTGCGATTCAGCGTCTGCGCAATGCGCGCTGCAAGCAGCGCGACTTCCTGCCGGTGCACGAACTCGTTGATCAGCACTACGAACTCATCGCCGCCGAGGCGCGCCACGGTTCCCGCATCGCCGACCGTTTGACCCAGCAAATCGGCCGCCGACTTGATCAGCGCGTCACCCACCAGATGTCCGAGCGTGTCGTTCACGTCCTTGAAGCGATCGAGATCAATCAGCATCACGGCCATGCGCCGCTTCCGATTGGCGGCTGTCATGATCAGATCGCGCAGTGTCTCGCGCAGCAGATTGCGATTCGGTAACCCGGTCAGACCGTCGTACCACGCTAGATGCTCGATCCGAGTTTCGGCTTCCTGCCGCTGCGCGGCTTCAAGTGCCAGCGCAAGCATCAGCGACGTCGTATTGGCAAAGCTCACATCGTCGTCATCCCATGCGCGTGACTCATGGTGCTGCAGGCTGAGCACTCCGCTGATGTCGCCTTCGACCAGAACCGGCACGTCGAGCATCGCTCGCACACGAGACCAACTCCTATCACCCGCGAAGGACGACGTCAGTCGCGATGTGTGCGTGTCGTTGACAATGATCGGCTGTCTGTTGATCAGCTGCGCGAAGTAAGCGGGAAAGCGTGTGGCGGTGAATTCTCGACCCACCCAATCGCGCACGAAGCGATCGCTGGCGCGGTCGAATAGAGATTCGCAACGCAGCGACTCCCGATCGGGCGACAGGCGCCAAAAACTCACGGCACTAACATCGAGTACGTCGGTCGCCGTGCGCAAGATGGCGGACAGCGCATGCGTAAAGTCAGACTTTGGCTGCATCGCGAGCTCGAGCAAGCGCTCGCGAAAGCGCAACCTTCTCGCTTGTGCGCGTTCGGCCGGACCAAGGTCGCGCGCGGTGAGCACTAGACCACGCACGCGCGGGTCGTCGAGCCGATTGGCAAGAACGCACGAAATGCTACGGCCGGCGCCGGCGAGCGCCGCGCGCGTGCGCAACAGCAATGAAGGGATCTGCCGATCGCCCGCCTGCTCGCGCAGGATGCGATCGACCGCGCGCCGAAATTCGATGCGCGACGGTTGATCGAGGATGAATTCGAACGGAGATCCGAGAACGTCGGACGCTTGTTCGCCGGTAATGGGCTCTAGTGCCGCGCTCGCATATACGACACGCCTGTCTTCGTTCAGTACGACGGTCAACTCAGATTGATGGTGCGCGAGTGCTCGAGCCCGCATTTCGTCAAGTGCAAAGCGCTTAGCATCGGCACGAGCTTGCGCGGTTTCTGTAACGGCGATCGATGCGAACTCCTCCTGCTCAAAGCGGAAAAGGCGCACCGCGATGCGTGCTGTCAGCCGACCACCGCCGCGCAGCGGAAGCTTGGTTTCGACGCTGGCGTGCGTGCCGCTGGAAGCCATCGTCCACAGTCGACTCCAGCGCCTCGTAAAAGCCCGATGACTCGGGAACGTGACGATCTCCGCAACGCTGCGGCCGATTGGAGAATCGCCGCCTATCAGTGCCGAAGCTTCGGTATTAAGCGCGAGTATCTGGCCGGTGCCATTGACGCACAGCATCGCCACTCCGGCATATTCAAACGCCGCGCGCTTGAGCGAACTTTCGACGGCTGCTTGTCGCAGCGGAATAACGGTCGATGCCAACGGGTCCTAAAGCGTCATCGTCACTGCGGGCGATTTTGCCACGATGCGCGCGTTTGGCGACATCTAAATCGACAGAGGAAAGCGGGCATCTCTGCCGTCACTTCGGCGCTATCGGCCTCAGCGCAAAAGACCAGGTTGCGCTGCGGAGTATCGTCCACCGCACTGGGTCTTCCGCACCACGCACACAATGTTCAAAGCAATTTACCTGACCAAGTACGACCACTTTCGAGCGGAGCTACGCGATTTGGACGATGTGGAGCTCGAAGCCAATACGACGGAAGCAGACACGACGATCGCTATCGATTACTCGACGATCAATTACAAGGACGGGCTTGCGCTCACCAACAAGTCGCCGGTCGTACGCAAGTGGCCGATGGTCCCCGGCATTGACTGCGCGGGCAGTGTCCTGGCGGACACGTCGGCTAACTTGCGTGCAGGCGATAAAGTCGTCATGAACGGCTGGGGTGCCGGCGAGTCGCTCTGGGGCGGACTGGCCCAGCGCGGACGCTTTAAGGGTGAGCACCTAGTTCGCATACCCGCGCCGCTGACAACCCGCGACACGATGTCGATCGGGACTGCGGGTTACACCGCGATGCTCGCCGTAATGGCACTCGTTGACAACGGCGTGACGGGCGGCGAAGTGTTAGTTACCGGCGCAAGCGGCGGCGTTGGATCGTTCGCGGTCGCCATTCTGGCGCAGCGCGGCCATCGGGTGGTTGCAAGCACCGGCAAACTTGCCGAAGCCGAGTATCTGCGGGGGCTGGGCGCGACCAATGTCATTGACAGAGCGGAACTGTCTGCAGTCGGTAAGCCTTTGCAGAAAGAGCGCTGGGCCGGAGTCATCGACTCGGTCGGCAGTCACACGCTGGCCAACGCCTGTGCGCAATTGCGCTACGGCGGCGTTGCCATCGCGTGCGGCTTGGCACAGGGGATGGATTTTCCAGCCACCGTGGCGCCCTTTATTTTGCGCAACGCGCGCTTGATTGGCGTCGATTCGGTAGTGTGCCCGATAGCTCGGCGCACACAGGCGTGGCAGCATCTCGCGCAGGACCTGCCGCGCGCTAAGCTCGACGCCATTACGCGCGAGGTCGCGCTGGCGGACGCATTCGAAGCCGGCCGTGCAATTCTGGCGGGCGAGATCCGGGGCCGAGTCGTCGTCAACGTCAATGCATAATCGAGCAACGCGAAATTAAGCACAAGGAGAACCCGATGTCCCGATTTATCCGTAGCAGTACCGCAATCGCACTGGCCGGTGTGCTTACAGCAGCCGCGGTCAGTGTCGATGCGAAGGATCGACGTGAGTGCGATCGCGATTACAAGCCGCAAGTGGGCCAGGCCGGAAAGGACGTGGTTTGGGTGCCGACACCCGACGAGATCGTGCAACGCATGCTGCGCATGGCCAAGGTCACGGCGCAAGACACCGTCTATGACTTAGGCGCCGGCGACGGCAAAATCGCAATAGCGGCCGGCAAGATGGGTGCTACTGCCGTCGGTATTGAATACAACCCCGACATGGCGAAGCTCGCGCAGTGCTATGTGCAGGCGGAGAACTTGGCGGGCAAGACTCGGATCATTCAAGGCGACGTTTTCAAGGAGGACTTCAGCAAAGCCTCGGTCGTCACGATGTACTTGCTGCCTGAGTTGAATCTAAAGCTGCGCCCGATCATCCTGAACATGAAGCCGGGCACGCGCGTGACGTCGCATCAATTCACAATGGGAGATTGGGAGCCCGATGAGACCGCGGAGGTCGATTACCGGACCGCGTATTTGTGGATCGTCCCGGCCAAAGTTGAAGGCGCATGGACTCTGCGCGAACAGGGTGCGGCCAATGCGTACACCGTCAACCTGAGCCAGAAATATCAGAAGATCACCGGCGACGTTGCAACCGGATCGGCAAAGCAGCCGCTGGTTGGCGCCACCGTACGCGGCGAAGAAATTCGCTTCGCGTTTAACGACGATAAAGGCGTGACGCGTACGCTGACCGGAACGGTGCGAGGCAACGAGCTGACCGGGACGCTCAAGGGTGCCGGCGGCGCGGATACCAAGATCACCGGTACGCGCAAGTAACTCAACACTTTGCTAGACCGCAAAAGCCCCGCACAAGCGGGGCTTTTGTTATCCCTCATTTGTCTCTTTGGGCAACCGCATGAACGACATCTCGCACGCTTCTGGATCACCGGCCACCTCAAGCGCGGCGCCGCGGCCGGTTTTATCGGTGTTCGATGGCGCAATGATCGTCGTCGGCATCGTCATCGGCGCCGGCATTTTCAGAACGCCGTCAATGGTCGCTGGCGTGACCGGATCAATCGACTGGATGCTGACAGCCTGGATATTGGGCGGCGTGCTATCTCTGATCGGTGCGCTGTGTTACGCAGAATTGGCGAGTACGTTTCCTAACGCGGGCGGCGACTATCACTTTCTGACACGCGCCTATGGCCGCGACGTCAGCTTCTTTTTCGCCTGGGCGCGCGTTGCCGTCATCACCACCGGCTCGATAGCGCTGTTGGCTTTCGTGTTCGGCGACTACATGAGCCGCGTCGTTTCGCTTGGCCCGAACTCGTCGGCGATTTACGCGGCGATAACGGTAGTCGTGCTGACCGTGTTGAACATCATTGGCCTGCGTGAATCTTCGCGCGCGCAGAACGTTCTGACGATTCTCGAGGTGACTGGCCTGCTGTTGGTGACGTTGGCGGGGCTCATTGCGACCGCCCCGGCCGCAGCGCCCGCAGCCGCCGCTGCCGCACCCAGCTCTGGCGTTCCTGCGTTGTTCGGGCTGGCGATGGTGTTCGTATTGCTCACCTACGGCGGCTGGAACGAGGGTGCCTACATATCAGCCGAGGTCAAAGGCGGGCCGCGCGCGATCGTGCGAACCTTGGTGCTCGCAATCGTCGTCATTACGATCGTTTATGTCGCCTTCGTACTGGCGGTGCTTAATGGATTGGGCTTTGCCGGCATGCAAACCAGCAAAGCAGTAGGCGCCGATGTCATGCAAGCAGCCTTTGGCCCGCTCGGTGCGCAGCTTATAGGCGTGATCGTGGGCATCGCCACCATAACGTCCATCAACGCCACGATGATCGTCGGCGCCCGCACCAACTACGCGCTCGGTCGAGACTGGCCGCAGCTGTCTTTCATGAGCCGCTGGCAAGGCGCCCGCAACGTCCCCGTGGTGGCGTTTTTCGTGCAGGGCGGAATCGCCCTGGCGCTGATTGGATTCGGCGCTTTGCAGAAGGACGGCTTCTCGGCGATGGTCGAGTTCACGGCACCGGTGTTCTGGTTTTTCTTCCTGCTGACAGGACTCGCATTGTTCGTACTTCGCTTTCGCGAGCCGACCGTCGCGCGCCCGTTCAAAGTGCCTCTGTATCCGATCCTGCCGATCGTTTTCATTGCTACGTGCGGCTATCTTTTCTATTCAAGCGTGACCTACGCCCAATCCAAACAAGCGGTCAGCATTGCGCTTTATGTCATGCTCGCCGGGTTAGTGGTGTGGGGGCTGTTGCGGCTGACCCGCAAGAGCTAGTGCGAGTTGACATAGATCGTCGGCATACTGCTGGCGACCTGGCGCGATCGCGCTAAGACTCAACAGGCGAGTGCTTTACGCGACTGCATGAGCATTTTCTACGCCATTCGCCCCGCGTCTCCGGCCGCACACCTGTTTCATGTGACGTGCCGCGTCGAGCGGCCGGACCCGCAGGGCCAGCACTTCTTGCTGCCTGTCTGGATTCCGGGCAGCTACATGATTCGCGAGTTCGCCCGCAACATCGTGCGTATCAGTGCGCTTGGTGACGGCAGGAGAGTCGCGTTGGAGAAGCTCGACAAGCACACGTGGCGCGCGGCGCCAGCCGAACAACTCGAGCTTGCGTATGAGGTGTATGCGTGGGATCTGTCAGTACGCGCGGCGCATCTGGATGAGACGCACGGATTCTTTAACGGAACGTCGGTATTTCTGTTGCCCGTCGGGATGGAACACGAGCGGTGTGTGGTCGATATCTTGCCGCCGGCCGGTGCGCGTTATCGCAATTGGCGCGTCGCTACTGCCTTGGCGCCCACACGAGGTACGCGGCGCCTAGGCTTCGGTACATACGAGGCGGCTGACTACGACGAGTTAATCGACTGTCCCGTTGAAATGGGCGACTTTCAGCTCGGCCGCTTTGATGTGCTCGACGTCCCACATCAAATCGTCATCACGGGGCGCGTGCCAAAGCTCGACATGTCGCGACTGACGACCGATCTTGCCCGGCTCTGTGAAGCGCAGGTCAAATTGTTTGAGCCGCGCGCGCACAAGCCTCCGTTTGAGCGCTACTCGTTTCTGACGATGGCGCTCGGCGACGCCTACGGCGGCCTTGAGCATCGCAGCTCGACTGCGCTGCTCACCAAGCGCGAGGGCCTGCCTTTTGCCGGCATGACCGAGTCGACCGAGGCCTATCGCAATTTTCTTGGGCTTGCGAGCCACGAG
>DATLOA010000029.1:0-3191 GCA_035536515.1 Burkholderiaceae bacterium
TGCGGCGTTCCGACCAGCGCCACCAGCATTGCAAGATTGCCGCCCCACAGGCGCCCTGAGGTATCTGTGCGCGGTCCCTGCAGGCCGAGCTCGATCGTGTAGCGCTTCGAACCCAGCACCCCAAAAAAATGTTCGATCGTGAACGCGCTCGGCTCCGCCGCACCGAATTCGATCGCGCACGGCCCCGCGAAGCTCACTCCGCCTCGCGCCAGATAGGCCAGATTGAATGCGGTGAAGTCGCTGTAACCAACCATCACTGGCGCACGCGCCTTAATTGCGGTGAAGTCGATGCGATCCAGCAGGCGCGACAGTCCGTATCCGCCGCGCGCCGACACGACGAGCGCAATGCCAACGTCACTCGCGAAGCGCTGCAGGTCGGCCAAACGCAAATCGTCGTTGCCGGCGAAGCGCTGCTCGCGCGCGAAGACACTGTCGCCCGCTTCGACTCTCCAGCCGCGCGCGGTGAAGAACGCTGCAGCGCGATCGACTGCCGTCGGGTCCGGAACGAACCCAGAGGGAGCAACAATGCCGACGGTCTTGCTACTCACTCTCGTCGGCATCGGGCGGCAAACGGCCCTGCCGCTTCAGTTCGCGCCGCTCGACGAAGAAGCTCGACAACAATCGGCGGCTTTCGTCGGCGAGCACGCCCGCGCGGACAGTCGTGTGATGATTCAGTTGAGGATCTGCGAACAGATCGATCACACTGCCGCACGCGCCGGTCTTCGGATCGGTCGCGCCAAAGATCAAGCGCTTGATGCGCGCGTGCTGCATCGCGCCCGCGCACATCGCGCACGGCTCGAGCGTCACGTACAGCTCGCAATCGGCAAGCCGATAATTGCCAAGCAGCTGCGCGGCGGCGCGCATCGCCCGGATCTCTGCGTGCGCGGTCGGATCGGCGTTGCCGATCGGCTGATTGAAACCCGTTGCCAGCACTTGCCTGTCTTTGACAATCACAGCACCCACCGGCACTTCGGACAACGCCCACGCGTTGTGCGCCTGGTCAAGTGCGAGCCGCATGTACGTCTCGTCGGTGCTCACTTCGTCGGCTGCGACGTCGCCGCCCTCAGTGACTTCAATCTGACTAGCGAGCCACGCCTGACGGCGCGTCTCTCGCTGCACCTCGTTCACAGTCCGCGCCTGCGCAACCGCGCTCGCAATGCGGTCGAAGTCGAGGGTCGCAGCGGCATCGGCCAGCCATTCAGGCATCGTCCCCCGGCGATAGTCTGTGCCGTGATCGGAACGCTGTAAGAACCCAGTGTCGACCATCCAGCGCCTCAGCTCGACATGGTCCGTGGAAATCATCACGCCGGCACTCGCCAGAAATCGTTTCAATAGTTCGTTTGCGTCTTGTTCGCTTAAGGAGCCATTACGCGGGAATGCCAAGGCGGCGCCGGCAAACAACAGATTAAGGTCGCGGCCGTCTTTCTGCTGCAGAGTCGATAAATGCACACCGTGTCGCAGCGCAAGCTGCGACATGCGATCAAGCCAGTCGGCGGCCGTAATCGCAGTGCGGGTTTCATTCATGTCCGCAGTCTACTAATTACTCCCACTCAATCGTCGCCGGCGGCTTGCCGCTTATGTCGTAGACAACCCGATTGATCCCTCGCACTTCGTTGATGATGCGGTTCGACACACGACCAAGCAACTCGTGCGGCAACTCAGCCCAGTGCGCGGTCATGAAGTCCGACGTTTGCACCGCGCGCAGCGCAACGACCCACTCGTAAGTGCGGCCATCGCCCATCACGCCGACGCTCCTTACCGGCAAGAACACTGCGAACGCCTGGCTGGTGCGGTCGTACCAGCCGCTCGCCCGTAGCTCATCGATGAAAATGGCATCGGCGCGCCGCAGCAGATCTGCATATTCACGTTTGACTTCGCCAAGAACGCGCACGCCAAGTCCAGGGCCCGGGAACGGGTGCCGAAATACCATCTCGCGCGGCAGGCCGAGGGCGATGCCGAGGTTGCGCACTTCGTCCTTGAACAGTTCGCGCAGCGGCTCGAGAAGTTGCAGGTGCAACGACTCCGGCAACCCGCCGACATTGTGATGACTCTTGATCGTCATCGCTTTCTTTGTTTTTGCTCCGGCCGATTCGATCACGTCGGGGTAAATCGTCCCCTGCGCCAGCCACTTTGCCGCTGGCAACTTCGCGGCTTGCTCCTGAAACACATGGACGAATTCGCGGCCGATGATCTTGCGCTTGGCTTCCGGATCGGTTTCGCCCGCGAGCGCGGTTAGAAAACGATCACTGGCGTCGACGTGAATCAAATTCAGACCGATGTGCGTCTGGAACGTCTGAAGAACCTGCTCACCCTCGTCAAGTCGCAAAAGTCCCGTGTCGACGAAAACGCACGTCAGCTGATCACCGATGGCACGGTGAATCAACGCGGCCGCCACCGAAGAATCGACGCCACCGCTCAGTCCTAAGACGACGTCGTCCTTACCCACCTGCGCGCGAATGCGCTCGATCGCTTCGGCTGCATAGTCGCCCATCACCCAATCGGGCTTGCAGCGGCAAATGTCGCGCACGAAGCGGGTCAGGATGGCCTGGCCCTGCAGTGTGTGCGTGACTTCGGGATGGAACTGCACGCCGTAGAAGCCGCGCGCTTCGTCAGCCATGCCCGCGATCGGGCAGTTCGGTGTCGAGGCCATCAGCACAAAACCGTGCGGCAGCGACGTGACCTTGTCGCCGTGGCTCATCCACACCTTCAATAGCCCATGACCTTCGGCCGTGCGCTCGTCCTCGAGATGGGAAAGCAACCGCGTGTGCCCGCGCGCCCTCACCTCCGCATAGCCGAATTCACGATGCGTGCTCGGCTCCACCTGCCCGCCCTGCTGTACCGCCATCGTGAACATGCCGTAGCAGATGCCGAGTACCGGCACGCCAAGCTCGAACACCGCTTGAGGTGCTCGCAGTTCGTGCGCTTCGTACGTTGAAGCGTGGCTGCCCGACAGGATTACGCCCTGCGCACCGAAGTTACGCACGAACGCATCGTCGACGTCGTATGGATGAAGCTCGCAGTAAACGCCGGCTTCGCGCACGCGGCGCGCGATCAGTTGCGTGACTTGCGAGCCGAAGTCGAGGATCAGTATTCGGTCGCGTTTTACAGACTCAAGACTCACCGCTACGTCTCGAGCCGGTAGTTGGGCGCTTCCTTCGTTATTCGCACGTCGTGCACGTGCGATTCCCGCA
>DATLOA010000030.1:0-4806 GCA_035536515.1 Burkholderiaceae bacterium
AGTTATCGCTATCTCGCCGAGTCGGTACGCGTGCACCCGCCGCAAGACGAATTGGCCAAAATGATGGAACATGCCGGGTTCGACAACGTCCAATGGTTCAATCTCACCGCTGGCGTATGCGCTTTGCATGTCGGCACGAAGTATTGATGGGTTTGGAGGTCACATGAGAAATCTATTCACAGGTAAGGCTTTGGCGGTTTTAATGATCGGCGTCGTTGCCGCGACTTTTGCGTTCGACGCAGATGCGCAGCGTCGCTTTGGTGGCGGCAAGAATCTCGGACGGCAGTCGGCTCCTGTGCAACAGCGCCAGGCCACGCCTCCGGCGCAACAAACACCGCAAGCGGGCAATCAACAACAGGCGCCCGCCGCGGCGGCCGCGCCGCGGCCGGGCACTCCCGCCGCCGCACCGCGCAGTCCGTGGCGCGGGGCGTTAATGGGGCTTGCCGCAGGTCTGGGTCTCGCCGCTTTAGCGTCGTACTTCGGCTTTGGTGAAGCGCTCACGATGTTCCTGACGGTGATGCTTATCGGCATGGCGTTATTACTGCTCGTGGGCTTCGTGATGCGCCGCATGCGCGGTGGCACCCCGCAGCCCGCCTATGGAAGCGCAGGTAGGACGGCTCCTGCGCCTGCTGCAGATTCGCCAGGCACTTATAAGCACGTCGGCTATGAAAGTGCTCCAGTGCCGGCGTCACGCACCGCGGACGCTTCGTTCGCGGGCGCACGTCCCGGCTCGGCGATGGAGCAATTTGCGCGCGGTGGCGTGGCGGCCGACGGCGCGCCTTGGGGGATCCCTGCCGACTTCGACAGCAAAGGGTTTTTGACAGCGGCTAAAGCTAACTACGTCAAGCTGCAACAGGCCTGGGACAGTGGAGATCTCGCGGAATTATCGGAGTTCACCAGCAACGACATGTTCATCACGCTGACACACGAGTTGCGGGCGCGCGGCGGTAAGTCGACCACCGAAGTCGTCACGCTCGACGCCGACTTGCTCGGGATAGAGTCAACCGTCGATGAGCATATCGCGAGCGTCAAGTTCGACGGCACGCTAAAGGTCGACGGCGAGGTCGAACGTGTCTCCGAAGTTTGGAATCTGGCGAAGCCGGTGCGCGGCGGAGGCTGGGTTCTGGCCGGTATACAACAGCTGGCTTAACGAATAGCGGTGAAACTGGAGGGCGCTACGGCGCCCTCTTTCAATTCGGTCATCGATGATCGATCAGCTCGCAAACTCGGCCGCCGTCGCGGTGCTCAACCGCATGCTCGCGGGCGAGCAGTGGGCGCGCGACAGGCTGGCGCCGTTCTCCGGCCGCATCGCACGGTTCGACGCCCCTCCGTTCGCTTTGACCCTGCAGGTGACCGGCGAGGGTACGTTCGCAGTCGCCGCCGCAGGCGAGCCCGCCGTCAGTATTGGGGTTGCGCTTTCTTCTTTGCCACTCGCCATGCTCGACCCGCAAGCTGCGATGAAAGACGTGCGACTTAGCGGCGATGCCGAGTTCGCGCAGGCGCTCGCCTACGTTCTACAGAATCTGCGGCCGGAACCGGAAGAAGAGCTCTCGCACTATATCGGCGATGCAGCGGCGCAGCGTTTGGTCGGCTTCATGCGCGCGAGCGCGTCGCAGTGGAAGCAAATCGCCGAGAACATGCTTGATAGCACTGCGCACTACGTGGTGACCGAAAATCCGATGGTCGTTGACCGCGAGGATCTCGACGACTTCAGCAACGACGTCAATCGTTTGCGCGACGCGGTTGCACGCGCCGAAAAGCGCATCGAACTGCTGGCTCACGCGTAGCTCCGCCGCTTTAGCCGGCGATTTCACGCCCTACAATCGCCGCCCATGCGGCTCCTGCGCCTTATTCGCATCCTGGCGGTTGTCTGGCGCTACCGGCTCGATGAAATTGTCGTCACCAGTTTGAAAAATCCCGCGCTGGTGCGGCTGGTGGGTTGGACGACCTTCGGCGCACCGCGCGAGCCGCGCGCGGTTCGACTACGGCGCGCACTCGAAGATCTTGGCCCGATCTTCGTTAAGTTCGGGCAGGTGTTGTCAACGCGGCGCGATCTGTTGCCGCCGGACATGGCCGACGAACTCGCGCGACTGCAGGACCGGGTGCCGCCGTTTGCTTCCGAAGTTGCGATGCGCGAAATCGAGCGGGGCCTCCGGCGCCCGATCGATGCGGTGTTCTCGTCGTTCGAGCGCGAGCCGGTGGCATCGGCGTCGATTGCGCAAGTCCATTTCGCGGTGTTGAAAGAAGGCGCGCACGCCGGCAAAGAAGTCGCGGTTAAAGTGCTGCGGCCGAACATGCTGAATGCGATCGAAAAGGATTTGTCGCTGCTCGATACAGCTGCACGCCTGGTCGAAAAATTGTGGCGTGATGGCAAGCGCCTGCGGCCGCGCGCAGTGGTGATGGAGTTCGACCGCTATCTGCACGACGAGCTCGACTTGATGCGGGAGGCGGCCAACGCGTCGCAGCTGCGACGCAACTTTGCAGGCTCCCCCCTGTTCGTCGTGCCGGAGATGTACTTCGATTACTGCAGCGACAGCGTGTTGGTCATGCAGCGCATGAGCGGCATTCCGATCAGCCACATGGACCGGCTGCTGGCAGCCGGAATCGACATCCAGAAGCTGTCGCGCGACGGCGTGACCATCTTTTTCATGCAGGTGTTCGACCACGCTTTTTTTCATGCCGACATGCACCCGGGCAACATTTTGGTCGGCACCGAAGGTGAAGACTTCAACAAATACATCGGGCTCGACTTCGGCATCGTTGGCACGCTGTCCGAGAGTGACAAGAATTATCTGGCTCAGAATTTTCTGGCGTTTTTTCAGCACGATTACAAGCGTGTCGCGGAGCTTCACATCGAATCGGGCTGGGTGCCCGAAGACACACGCGTCGACGAGTTGGAAAATGCGGTGCGTGCGTGCTGCGAGCCGGTGTTCGACAAGCCACTGAAAGACATTTCGCTCGCCCAGGTGTTGTTGCGATTGTTCGAAGCATCGCGGCGCTTCAACGTCGAAGTGCAGCCGCAACTGGTGCTGCTGCAGAAAACTCTGCTCAACATAGAGGGTCTTGGACGCCAGCTCGATCCCGAGCTCGATCTGTGGAAAACGGCGAAGCCGTTTCTCGAGCGCTGGATGGAAGATCAGGTGGGTTGGCGCGGGATGGAGGCGAGGTTGAAGCGCGAGGCAATGCAGTGGACCTATCTGCTCCCTCAGCTGCCGCGATTGGTGCACGCGGCGCTGACGCGGCACCATGACGACAATCGTTTGATCGAAGAAGTGCGAATGTTGCGCCGGGAGCAGCGAGTGACGAACATTTGGTACGCGGTCGCAACCGTGCTGTTGGCTGTTGTCATTGCATTCGCAGGCTGGACGGTTTGGCGCGCTTGATACCTCGTTTCGACCGCTCGTGCGGCCCGCTGGTATTAGGGCATGCGCGGCATTGACCAGGCTCACATCCCCGTTATCGTTGTCCATTACATCGAGTGTCTGATCGCATCATGAGCCTATACATTGCATCAATCCGCGTAACGTTTGCGTCGTTGTTCATCGTTGTCCTGACGGCATGCGGAAGCGGAGGTGATTCAACGCCGCCCCCTCCGGCACCGGTTGTGCCGCCGGCGGTTGCAGCCTCGCCGACATGTACCGGCAGTGGCGCGTTTTCGGTCGTGGCCGACGTGAGCGTTGCGGTCGGCAAGGCTGCAGGTGCGGTGCTCGCCGGTTGTACCGGGAGCTTGAGAAACGTTCAGTGGACGCAAACCGCAGGACCTGCGGTCACGCTGATCTCGGCGAAGTCGCAGGCCATCAGCTTCGAGCCTCCGAGCGCCGGCACCTACACCTTCTCGGTCACGTTTGTGGACGCTGCAGGCGGGGCTCAGACAGGCAGCGTCAGCGTCAACGCCGTTGCGCCAACGGTGCCGGTCGCGGTACTGCTGCGTGTCGATCATGCTGCGCGCAAGACCGGCAACGTGTCGCTCCGCGCTTGGCCCGCGCTGGCAGCCGGCGAAACCAATACGTGGACGCAGACCGCTGGGCCGCAGGTGACGCTCGACACGAGCGACCCGAATCGTGTTCTGTTCATCGCACCCGAAGTTACGCGCGACACTGCGCTGACGTTTCGTGTAACGCGCAGAACTGCGAGCGGCGCCACCGATACCGATGACGTGTTCGTGCTGGTCGAGAATTACGCACAGGCGCCGCCGGATCCCGGCGGTAGCCTGCCGTTCGTGTTCAGCGATCTGCACGTGTCGCGCACGTATCCGTATCGCCCCGCGGGGCCGTTTGCCGATGCACTGGTGCGCTGTACATACGAAGCCAATCTGCAATACACCGGCGGCTCGACCAATTTGTGCCCGCTGTCCCTGCTGCCCTTCTTGCATCAGACGACCTCAGGCGCGCTCCCTACGGTCGATCAGATCATGGATCGGGTAGTCGTCTCGCACGACTGGATGGGTGAAACGTTCGAGCAATTGCTGCGCACGCAGGCCTCGCAAGACATCTTGCGGTTGTTCAATGGCGTTACCGCGATCGTGATCGGCGCCCAGGTGCGACCGAGCTTTTACTACGCGCTGACCGGCGCAATCTATCTGGACGCCGATAATTTCTGGCTGACTGCCACGCAGCGCGACGTGATCAACGAAGCGCCTGACTTCCGCTCCGATTTCGATCGCGACCTGATGTACTCGGGCGTCTGGCGCTACACGCAGAACAATCAGAACATTTTCCTGCCATTTCCAGCAACGTCGAGGCTGTCGCGCGACATCTCATATCTGCTCGCCGAAGCCGGTTGGCTGCTGTACCACGAACTGGCGCA
>DATLOA010000031.1:0-2399 GCA_035536515.1 Burkholderiaceae bacterium
TAGCCGACGCCGTTCGCGTCTACCAGAATCGCCGGCGGATTTTTCTCTAGCAGCCGGCCTTCGATGCGGCCAATCATCGACTATCCGAGTCCTTGCATGCGCGTGGTCCACGCGCGCCGCCCGTTCGCTTGCGATCGAGAGCGCGGTGCAACCCGCGCTTTCAACTGCAGCGCCAGCAAACTCGCCGAGTGTGCGTGGCAAATTGCACATGCCAGCGCGTCCGCCGCATCGCTCGTCGGCGCGCGGTCGAGCGACAACAATCGCTGCACCATCGATTGCACCTGGCGTTTGTCGGCACCGCCAAAGCCCACCACTGCCTGCTTGATGCGCAGTGCAGCGTATTCATGAACGATTAAACCCTCGGCCACGGCGGCACAAATCGCTGCGCCGCGCGCCTGACCGAGAAGCAGCGTCGACTGCGGATTGACGTTGACGAAAACCTTTTCGATCGTAGCGACGTGCGGGTTCGTATCGCGGATGACGTCGGCGAGCGATCGCAGAATCGTGCCGAGCCGCTCGTGCAGATCGCCGACGGGAACACGAATCACTCCGGCAGCGATATAGGAGAGCTTTGGCCCACCTACTTCAACCACTCCATAGCCCGTGCGGTTAAGACCGGGGTCAATGCCGAGAATACGAACTAGAGGAGAGGGCACGAGAGGATTGTGCCATTGGTCGCTGTGAGTGAGCGAGGCAATGTCGCGCCAGCCACTGCTGCACTCCGTCAATGACGAAAATGCCGCACCCCCGTAAACACCATCGCAATCCCGCGCTCGTCAGCCGCTGCGATCACTTCTTCGTCTCGCATGCTTCCACCGGGCTGGATGACGCACGCGGCTCCGGCGTCGATCACCACGTCGAGGCCGTCGCGAAACGGGAAAAACGCGTCGGACGCGACCGCGCAACCGGCCAGATTCAAGCCCGCCGCTGCAGCCTTGATCGACGCAATGCGCGACGAGTCGACGCGCGACATCTGCCCCGCACCGATTCCCAGTGTCGTGCCATCGCTTGCGAACACGATGGCATTTGATTTGACGAACTTCGCCACCTTCCACGCGAACATCAAGTCTTCCACCTGCTGGGGTGTCGGCTTCAGAGCAGTCATGATCCTCAAGTCAGACTCTCGAAGCAAATTATCGTCAGATGTCTGTACCAACATCCCACCACCGACGCGCTTGAAATCAAAATCATTGTGGGCGTCGCCGACCGGCACCGTGAGCAAACGCACGTTCTGTTTGGCGGCGAATGTTGCAAGCGCTTCGGCGCTGAACTCCGGAGCGACGACCACCTCGACAAACTGGCCCGCTACCGACTGCGCGGCTTGCCCGTCGACCGCGCGGTTGAATGCAATGACGCCGCCAAACGCCGACGTTGGATCGGTTTTAAGCGCCTTCGCATAGGCATCGTTAACCGTGGTGGCGATTGCAACACCGCATGGATTTGCATGCTTGACGATCGCGCACGCCGCGGAATCAAACGAGCGCACACATTCCCACGCCGCGTCAGAGTCGGCGATGTTGTTGTACGACAGCTCTTTGCCCTGGTGCTGCGTGAAGCCCGCCAGCAGCCCCGCAGCCACATTTTGCTCGCGATAAAACGCGGCATGCTGATGTGGATTTTCTCCGTAACGCATCTGCTGCGCCTTCAGCCACTGTCTCGAGAACACGTCTGGAAACGTCTGCTGCGCGCCCTCGCCGGTCAGCGACGTCAAGTAGTTGGCGATCGCACCGTCATAGTGTGCGGTGTGCGCAAAGACTTTTTTAGCGAGCGCCAAACGCGTTTCCAAATCGACAACGTTTGCGTTTCGCAGCTGATCGAGCACCAGCGTGTAATCGGCGGGGTCGACGACTGCTGCGACGCTTTGATGATTTTTCGCGGCGGCGCGCAACATCGCAGGGCCGCCGATATCGATATTCTCGATCGCATCGTCGAACGAGCAGTCGGCGCGCGCCACAGTTTGCTCGAACGGATACAGGTTGACGACGAGGACCTCGATCGGATCGATGCCGTTCTCGGCCAGAGCGCGCATATGTTCAGGATCCGGGCGGCGCGCGAGCAGTCCCGCGTGGATGCGCGGATGCAGCGTCTTGACCCGCCCGTCGAGTATCTCGGGAAAACCGGTGTGCTGCGCGACCTCGGTAACTTCGAGGCCGCTTGCGCTCAGCAGCTTTGCAGTGCCGCCGGTGGACAGAATGTGAAATTCAAGCTTGTGCAGCTGCTGCGCGAGTTCGACGATTCCGGTCTTGTCGGAGACGCTCAGCAGCGCCCACCGACGGTTCGCCGAGCTCATAGCAATCGATATTGCTGCAGCTTCTTGCGCAACGTGTTGCGATTGATTCCGAGCAGCTCGGCTGCGGCGCACTGGTTGCCGTCACACCGCGTCATCGCGAACTGCAACA
>DATLOA010000032.1:0-6179 GCA_035536515.1 Burkholderiaceae bacterium
GCCCGTATTCCTCCAGAAGCGCTTGCGCAGAATCGTCCCATTCCGGCGGCGGCCGGTTCAGCGCTGCCTCGACCGCTTCGACTGCAAGCGCACCGAGCCCAGCCTCAGCCTCGTTGAACAGGCGCGCGGCTTCGAGCGCGACGTCCGGCGATTGTCGATCCGCTTCGGGCACCGTTCGCCATAGTGCTTCGAGCGCTGCCGGGTCAGTGCGCTGCGCCTCCAGCAGCTCGCGATAAATTGTGCACTTGAGCTTGCGCGCCAACACCGGATGCAGCGCATTTCTCTTCTCGAGCAATCGCACCGCCTTCAATGCGTCATCCCAGCGCTCCGACTGCAAATTAGCACTCAACGAAATTCGCATCGCATGTATGTGACGGCGGCCTTCGCCCTGCAGTTGACCAAGCGCTGACAATGCGGCGTCGTTCTCGCGCTGCTCGGTCAGCATCTCGGCGCTCGCCACCAGCCGCGCTGTTTCGAGTTCGGCGTCGAGCCTGGCCAGGTCGAGCCATTCATCGCGCCGCGCGTATTCCTGCATTCGGTGCGCAGAGCGCGCTCCCACCAACGCGGCGATGCCAGCGGTCGAACTCGTCGATTGCGCGGCACGCGCCGATTTTTCGGCGCGAGCAAAGCGGCCCTCGAGAAAATTCTTAATTGACTCGATCAGGGCGCGGTTACCGCCGATCTCTTCACGCCGCGCGCGATAGAGCCGTACTTGCTCAGGAAAGTCCGCCATTTTCTGCACCACACGCGCAGTCCAGTAGACGGCGCTCAGAAGCAAGACCAGTACAAGAAGCGCCAGGTTGACCGACACGTCGACGCGATACGGTGGCACGAACAACGCGACGTTGCCCAGATTGGTTTTTAAAAAAAGCGCCGTGAGCGCCGCAAGCAGCGCGAGCAGTAACGCCGAGCTCAGCCAACGCATGATGCGTCCCGCTAACGGCCAGGCGCGAGCGGTGTGACGCGCACCGCGCGAATCGCCGCCATGCTGTCACCGATGGTCGGCAGTTCGACCGACAACGCGGTGGACGCGAGCTGCTTGATCAGCGCCAAGGCACCCGCCGCGTTTAACGATCGGGTATCGATGTAGCGCGCCATTAGCACCTGCGCTTCAGCAAGATCGGCGCGGAAGAGCCGGTCGTTGCGCGCTAGCAGCGCCTGCCGCGCGTTCAGCAGCCGCAATCGCAATTGCTGCCGCACCAGTGTTTGCTGTTGAGCATCGAGCAGCACCGATTCAGGAGAATCGACATGGCGAATGCGAATTAAATCGCGATATTCGCCGAGCTCCCCTTGCAACGCACGCCATTGGCGCTGCCACCATCCCGATGCCGGTGGCATGGCATCCGATACTGTTGCAGGTGGTGTCGGGGATGCAACAGCGACTGCAGCCAACAGCGGCCAGCTGTCGACTGACGATGCGAGTTGATCGAGCTTCAGCGCAATGCCGGTGAAGTCAACCGCGGGCGCCGCCTTAAGGCGCTCGATATCGCGCGCGAGCACGCGTCGCAGCGGTACAAAGCGCGCGTTGTCGGAGCGCGAAAGCCGCACGTCGGCTGTCTGCAAAGCCGCCAATGCAGTGGCGACATTGCCGCTCAACTGCAGCTCTTGTGCTGCCACGGTAATCAGGCGCTCGACTTCGACCAGCACGGCGTCGTCGCGTCCGCGCGATAGATCCGAATACAACTGCTCAAGCGCCTCGCGCTGGCCCTGCTCCTCCGCCAGTCGCGCTTCTACGACGCCGGCTTGCTGGCGGGCTGCGCGCGCCTCCGCGTCGGCCCGATTCGCGGTGTCATTCGCCGTCGTCACGGCTTGCTGCAGCTCGGCGAGCCGGCGAGCGGATTCCCGCTTCACGTTATTGAGCTGTCGAAACGAATATCCGGCTGCGAACACGGCCACGGCGAGCGCAATCAGCGCGACCCAAAACAAGGCGCGGTGATTCACCTCAAACGCGGGCGGTGCGGCGAGAGGGCTTTCGGCCGCACCGGGTACGGGTGTGGGCAAGGGTTGCAGCGGTTCTTCTGCCACGTCGGCGCTCAAGGCAATCAGGCATCAATCGTTGGCAAGTCACTCGCTTGCCGCAAGCAGCGCTCGCAAGCTCTAGATCGCGAAGCAAATGCTACGTCGGTGCCTGCCGCTCACTGCCAATTGATTCTAGCTGGGCAACGATCGAATCGTCGTCGAATGTGGCGTTCAACACACGCGCGTAGCCGCTCGACGACAGGTGCGCAGCAATGCGTGGGTGGCTCGCGATCGCGACTCCCCGGCGCAGCCACGCCCGCACGGCGGGTTCGATTTGGCTGTCGAGGGCCGGAACCGCTTCCGTACTGCTGAAAACCGTTACCGGCTGTTCGTTGGACGCTGCCAGCTGATCCAACCGCTGCAGCTCGTCGGAGGACGGGCACCGCACACGGCGCGAATAAACCGCGACAGCCTCAACCCTGGCACCCTGTTCTTCGAAACGCTCGGCAAGCCAATCGCGACCCCCTTCGGCACGCGCGATCAACACCCGCTGCGCGCGCTGCTTTGTTGCTTGCCAAGCAGCCCAGAAAGCTTCCGATCCTGACTGCCGGTCATTGTCGGGGCTTGAGACCACCACGCTTGATGCCGTCGTGAACGACGATTCAACCGCAGCGCGCGTCGTGGCACCCACTGCCCCAATCATCGTGCCCGTCGGCCAGGCACCAGTTAACAGTGACTGCGCGGCGCGTACGGCGTGGACACTGACGAATATTGCGAGATCGTAATCGGCGAGCCGCGCCAGCGTCGCGGTTGCACGTTCTGCATCGGGCGCGGCACCGATGTCGAAGGCCGGCCACCACAGGACCGGGTGGCCGTGGTCGACGATTCGCTCGAACAAACGCTGCCCTGCACTCGCCGGCCTCGTCACGATAATGATCATTGAAGCGCCAGATTGCTAACCCGAGCCCAGCAGCTTCAACGCGCCTTGTGCCGTCAACTGCTCGACTACGCGAACCGCGAGGGATTCAGGATCGGACAACAAGCCGCGAGCCTCGGTCTCCACATAGACGCCGGTCTTCGCATCGCCCACCAACGCGCGCAACCGCAATGCGGCGCCTTCAACTTCGGCATACGCGGCCAACGGCACCTGGCAGCTGCCAGCGAGCCCGCGTGAAACTCCGCGCTCGGCCGCCGTCGCGGCGCGCGTTGCGTCATCGTTAAAAGGGGCGATCAGCGTTGCCGTTTCGACATCAGCACTCTTGATCTCGATTCCCAGCGCGCCCTGGCCAGGTGCGGGCAACGAGACATCCGTCGCAATGATCTGCCGGATGCGCGCGGCAAACCCGAGGCGCTTGAGCCCAGCAGCAGCGAGCACCAGCGCATCGAACTCGCCCTTATCCAGCTTTGCAAGCCGGGTACCGACATTGCCGCGAATCGCACCGATCGAAAGCTGCGGAAAACGCGCGCGCAACATCAGCTCGCGCCGCAAGCTCGACGTTCCGATGCGTGCGCCCGCCGGCATGTCTTCAAGCGCGGCGTAGCGGTTGGACACCATGCAGTCGCGTGGATCGTCGCGCGCCAGGACAGCTGCGAGGGCGAATTCGCTATCGAGATGCATCGGCACGTCTTTCAACGAATGCACGGCCAGATGCGCCCGACCGTCGAGCAAGGCGAGCTCGAGTTCCTTGACAAACAGGCCCTTGCCGCCCTCCTGGGACAGCGGACGATCGAGAATGCGATCACCCATCGTGGTCATGCCGAGCAGCTCGACCTGCAAGCCGGAATGCCGGTGCGACAACAGCGCGCGCACGTGCTCGGCTTGCCACAACGCCAGCGGACTTTTTCGCGTCGCAATCACGACGCGCGCCGGCGCGTTCATCGAAGCATGTTCCGTGGGAAAGGGGTAAAGCAGGTGCGCGCAGTCTAGCAGCGCTGCGGCGTTGCTAACTCTTGGCGGCAGCCTTCACAGTTGGCCACTGGCGGCGACTGATCGGTAGCCGCTCGACTGCTTCTTTCAGCAATACTTCCCAATGCCCCTCGGAGGAGTCACCGCCCTCATCGACGGTGCCACGCACACGCTGAAAACCAAGAATCCCGCTGCGTGCGACAAGCGCGTTGCGGTGAATGCGGACGAAGCGATCGCCGAATTCGGCTTCGAGTGCGGTCAGCGATTCCTCGGTCAGAAATTCGCGTGTGCGGGTTTTGATCGTCACGTATTTCAATTCCGCGCGCAGGTAAACGACGTCTTCAATCGGCACCAGCATCATCCGGCCGCGCTCCGACACCGTCAGATGCGAGCGCACTGCGCCGATCGTCTTTGCAAGCTCCTCGATGCGCGGCTCGTTCGTGCGGAAGCGCTCGGCGCGCGAGAGTGCAGCGACCAAGCGTTCGGCGCGCACTGGCTTCATCAGGTAATCGAGCGCCTGCACCTCGAATGCGTCGAGCGCATGCTCGTCGTAGGCGGTGACGAAAATCACTGCCGGCGGGTTGTCTCTTTGCGCCAGATGACGCGCCACTTCGATGCCGTTCATGTCCGGCATATGCACGTCAAGCAAAATGACGTCCGGCTGCAGACGATCGGCTTCCTCCAGACCTTGGATACCGCCGTCAGCCTCGCCGACCAACTTCAGCGAAACCTGTTCGGAACAGTCGCGCAATACCTGTCCCAGACGCGCGCGCGCGGGGGGTTCGTCATCGACGATCATCACGTTCAGCATCGTCTTACCTTGTCCAATCGCTTGCCCCATCACTGCCCCGCCTTGCTGAAACTCAGGCCCTCCGCTCAACCGGTATCGTCATCGTCAGTTCAAACCGTTCGCGCCTTACCTGCGTCTCGATCTTCGCTTCCAGGTCGTAAATCAAAGCAAGTCGGCCGCGTATGTTCGCCAGACCGATCTGATTGCCCTCGCGCTCAGGCCGCTCGCGCGCAATCGGATTGCTGACAAAAATCTCAAGAACAAAACCGTTTTGCCTGACCCTGACGACGATGTCGGCACGGCCCGCTGTTTTTTCGGCACCGTAGCGAATCGCGTTTTCGATCACTGGTTGCAGGAGTAACTGTGGCATTTTTGCCCGGGGGTGGTATGCCCCGATTTGCCAGTCAACAGCCAACCTATTCCCGAGCCGGGTTTGCTCGATTTCTACGTAATTGCGACACAGTTCGATCTCGTCGGCCAACGGCACCAATTTGCGTGTGTCCGCCATCACCGCGCGAAACAATTCCGCGATCGATTCGAGCATGCGTTCGGCCTTTTGCGGCTCAGTTCTAACCACTGAAAGCACTGCATTCAGGCTGTTAAACAGAAAATGCGGGCGGATACGCGACTGCAGCGCCTGGTACTTGGCTTCGATCACTGCCGGCGAAAAAGCACGCTCGCGCAGCTCGGAATAGTGCTGAAACCCGGCACCCAACGCGAAACCCACGGCGCCATGAGCAAGCGCCGTCCATTCGCCACCAGGGATCTGGAACAGCAAAGCCACTGCCACCGCGACGATCGCCGGAATTAGGCAGGAAATGCCGCGCTGAACGGTTACATCCAGCGCCGACAGCGTGCGCCGCGCCGCACACCAAACCATTAACGTCAGCAATGTGCTCGGTGCCACGAACGACATCAATCGCAAAAGCGCCGTCACTGCATCGGCCAGCGAAGTCGATTCTCCGATCGCCGCCATCAGCGCCAACGCCACGACGGTGCCGATGACCCGCAGCAGGACACCCATGTTGCAGCCGTCGGGAATGACGCGCCGAGGAGTCGGCACCGCCGTCTCGGCACGGGCCAGTGGCCCTTTAAGCGAGGGAAGTGGCCGAGGTGACGGCTTCACGAACTTATACTCACCCTCTTGTGTTTGACGACCTGAACTTCTTTGTTCGCGCTCAAACGATTATGTCAGAGCATTTTGCAAACGACGACGATCCGCTAGCGAAGAAAAGGACTGCATGGTCCGGCCGATTCGACGAACCGGTGGCCGACTTCGTGTTGCGCTACACGGCGTCGGTCGGATTCGATCGCAGGCTTGCGTTTGCAGACATCGAGGGCTCGCTGGCACACGCGGCAATGCTGCGCGAGTGCGACATCATCAGCGCAGCGGAACTCGCGGACATCGAGCGTGGTCTGCGGCAGATTCGCGAAGAGATCGAGCGCAATCGGTTCGATTGGAGGATCGAACTCGAAGACGTTCACTTGAATATCGAAAAGCGTTTGACCGATCTGATTGGCGAC
>DATLOA010000033.1:0-5277 GCA_035536515.1 Burkholderiaceae bacterium
GTCAGAAGCAACAGCAAGACGAGCCATAACAGCAAAGTGCGCCAAGCCAGTCCAACCACGGCGCGCAGCGCAGGTGCCCTTGGTTCGGCCAGGCCTGCGCCTTCATTGCCGGCTTCGTCAAAATAGCGCGCGCTTTCCACCGCCGGCATCAGCCGCAAGTTGAGCGCACCGCTGGCTGCCGCCAGAATCAGCGTGCGCGAATCGGGCGCCGGCATGCCGTCGGCGGGGTGTTGGCGCGACACCTGACGCCAGCAGTAAATCGCCCCTTCGAAGTCGCCGACGACAGAGAAGCCGAGCGCGGTCAGCCGCGCTGGCGCCCAATCGATCCAGGCGAATGCGCGGCGCGCAAAGTCGCCGAAGCGATCGGGTGGCGTTGCGCTTTGCGGCGGCCGATTCCAGGTCCGTGCCACATGCTCGGCGAGCCGATATGCGACCGCTCCGATCGGACCCGGCAGCACGACAAACCAGAAGAACACGCCGAAGACATGCCGCTGCGACAGCAGCAAGCCATGCTCAATCGTCTGCCGTACTACTTCGTCCTGGTCTAAATCTGCAGCGGAGTAGGCAGGATCGCTTTGCCGCTTCCACGCGGTGAGCTCGTTGCGTGCTGCAATCAAGTCACCGTTGGCCAGCGCGATCTGAATCTCAGTGCCCCGATGGCTGAACTGCCGGAAGCCGAGCGCAAAGTAAAGCACGGCGACGTTTACAACAAGGCCGAGCAGCCAGTTAATCGACAATGCAATCGAATAAACCGCACCGACCACAAGAGCTAGGCCGACGACGACCAGCAGCCACGCATACACGCCGTGCTGCCAGCGGCCCGCATTCAGATTTCGCTCAGCCCACGCAGAGACTTGCCGCACGCCGCCGTAGACCGGATTCGCCGCCGGCAACGGACGGACTTGCTCGAGCAGCAACGTAATGACGAGCGACAAAAAAGACATAAGTAATCAGAACCTGTTGCCGGCGCCCAGCGCCGGTGCCCCTGAATAAATTATGCGCGCAGAAATTGATACAGGTTGCGCACGATCGCTGCGGTCGCGCCCCAGATGAAATAGCGCCGACCCTCAGCGGCACGCTGCGGTGTGGCATACGGCATCGCATAGAACGTGCGGCTCACTTCTCCCACGCCGTCGAGTTGGAAAATTCTGCGCTCGTGATTGATTGGATCCATCAGGAACGCAAGCGGCACCTCGAAAATTTCAGAAACCTCGAACGCATCGAGCACCGGTGAGAACGGACGCTCGATCAGGCCGATCACGGGTGTCACCTTATATCCGGTGGCCGTCAGGTACTCCGGCAACGTTCCGATTACGTCGACTAGCGCCGGCGGCAAACCGATTTCTTCGTGCGCTTCGCGCAACGCCGTTGCGATCGCATCGGTGTCATTTTGCTCGACGCGTCCACCCGGAAAGCTGATCTGACCGGCATGGTCGTGCAAGTGCGCTGTGCGCTCCGTCAGCAGCACGCAGATTCCCTGAGCGTGAACCATCAGCGGAATCAACACTGAAGCAACACGTAGCGGCTGGTCCGGGTTAAACAAACGGACGTCGGCGCGCAGCTCGGGCTGCCACGCGGGAGGCGATGCAAAGCGCTGCCTGAGTGCCGACACACGGAGCTCGCCGGGCGCAACAGGAGCGCCACGCACTTCGGCCGCCGCGAAAGCCGGGTCGTACGGAACCGATTCGGGCTCGAAGATTGGCGCTGGCGCTAGAGGGTCGACGTCTTTATCGGGCGTCATCAGCGAAAAAGCCGCCGAGCGGGCGGCTTTCGTTAGAAACAAGCGCGACTATTTGCTCTTGGCCCGTACCGCTTTGCCGGCGGCTGCATCCGCCGCGGTCTTGTCGGCTGCGCTCTTGTCGGCTGCGGTCTTGTCCGCCGCGGTCTTGTCGGCTGCGCTCTTGTGCTGCAATTTTTCGCGGATGCGCGCCGACTTGCCCGAGCGATCGCGCAGGTAATACAGCTTGGCGCGGCGCACGTCGCCGCGGCGCTTGACCTCGATCGACGCAATTGTCGGCGAATACAGCTGGAACGTGCGCTCTACACCTTCGCCGCTGGATACCTTGCGCACCACGAACGATGAGTTCAGCCCGCGATTGCGGCGTCCGATCACGACACCTTCGTACGCCTGCACGCGCTTGCGAGTGCCCTCGACCACGTTGACGTTCACGACAACGGTGTCTCCTGGCGCGAACACCGGCACTTCCCTGTTTGCGCTGACACGCGTCAACTCTTCCTGCTCCAACTGCTGAATAACGTTCACTTTGTCCTCCTGAATCCATCGTGCCGCAAGAGTCTAATTTTTTTTCTCGCGCCAGAGGATGGCTGATTCAACGATGCTCCAACTGCCTCTTGTTCGACTGCTCTTCATCCAACTGCCTCTCATCTCGCGCGCTCAATTGCCCCGCAGCGCGAGCGCCAGCGATCAAATCCGGCCGCTGCTGCGCCGTTAAAGCAATTGCCTGACGCCGGCGGTACTGCGCAATTTCCGCATGGTGCCCTGACAACAGCACCTCCGGTACCGTCATGCCGCTCCAACTCTCAGGCCGCGTGTAATGCTGCGCGTCCAACAACCCCGCGGCAAATGATTCGTCAGCGACCGACGCCTCCTTCAGCGCACCCGGAAGGTGTCGGACAACAGCATCGATCAACGCCATCGCCGCGATCTCGCCGCCCGACATTACAAAGTCGCCGATCGACACAATTTCATCGACGCACACATCGATGAACCGCTGATCGATGCCTTCGTAGCGACCGCACACAAGCGCCAGCGATTCACCCGCGCGCGCAAGTTGGCGCACTCGTGCATCGGTTAGCCGGGCCCCATTAGGGGCAAGCGCAATCACTCGGGCGCCGCCTCCGTCCTCTCTTGCCGCCGCGAGCGCGTCTGCCAGCGGCTGCGCCATCATCACCATTCCCGGTCCACCACCAAACGGACGATCGTCGATCGTTCGATGCGCGTCGGCGACGAAATCGCGCGGGTTCCAAGTGCGAAGCAGCCATCGCCCTTCGGCGTGCGCACGCTGCGTGATTCCGTAATCGACAATTGTCGAGAACATCGACGGAAACAGAGTGATCGCATCGAAACGCATCATTCACCAGTCGCTCTTCCAATCGACTCTAACCGTCCGCGCATCGGAGTCAATGGCGTCGACGTACTGCTCGATCAGAGGAATCAACAGCGATTCGCCCTTTTCGCAGGCTTCCAATTCGAGCCACTGCGCAGCCGCTCCGCTGCGAATGCCGGATACCGTGCCGAGCCCGGAGCCTTCGCGGTTCACCACGCGGTAACCAACGACGTCGCTCAAATAATGTTCGCCTTCACTTAGCGCCGGAAAATCACTGCGGGCGATCGCGATTGTCCGGCCCTTTAGTGCGTCTGCGGCTTCCTTGCTTTCACACCCTTCCCATTTAGCAAGTATGGAAGTCGCGTGCCGCCTGACTTCCTGCAACGTCAGACTTTGTGACGCCGCGCCAAGCAGCCACCAGTGACGCACCGCTTCCAGCACACCGCCATCGGCGGCAAACGGCGCAATTCGAACCCAGCCCTTTAATCCGTAGGCCCCTCGCACGGCCCCGAGCTTGATTAAGTCGCGGGGCGCCACACCCCAACCACTACGCCGTCGCGGCCTGCTCCTCAGCCGGAGCACTGGTCGCTGTTGCCGCAGAGCCTGCGTTCGTCGCCGTCGAAGGATTAGTTTTGACCAGCCGCGCGACGGTAGGTGACATTCTGGCGCCTACTCCGGTCCAGTACGTAAGCCGGTCCGCAGAGATCCGGAACTTGGGTTCTGCACCTGCAGCGACAGGGTTGTAAAAACCAACGCGCTCGATAAAGCGGCCGTCTCGCGGGTTGCGCGAATCGGTGGCAACGATATTAAAAAACGGGCGCTTTTTGGCGCCGCCGCGTGCAAGCCGAATAACGACCATTTTAAAATTCCTTAATTACCGATGGGCCAGCGCTTCGCCAGGCGACGCCGCAGAAAAGCCCGCGATTGTATCCGTGGCGCCTTACCTCGGCAACCCGGCAGGCGAGCACCTATATTGCGGCAATGAAGCACTTTCGGCACAAAGCGCTCGCAGCGCTGATGGCGTCGCTGACCGGTGCACTTGGGTTCAATCGGCTCTACCTCGGCCAGCCGCTGTGGTGGCTCCCGCTAGGCGTCACCCTGATTGCGATGCCATTGCTCATCGGCGTCGACAATTGGTATCAGACTCCGGCATTTTTCGTCGTCATGGTGCCGGTGATTGCGGGTTTCATGCAGGCGCTTTTCATCGCGCTGACGCCCGACGATCGCTTCGATGCACGATTTAATGCTGGGCAGCAAAGGCGCAATCGCAGCGGATGGGACGCAGTGCTAGTGGCAGTGGCCACCTTGTTCATCGGTGCCGCCGTGTTGATGACGACGATCGCACTGTTAACTCAAACATATTTCGAATACGCGCTAAAGGTGCGCTCTTGATCTCGAGCAACTAGAACAAATCGAGCTGCGGCGTCGCAAGCCGTGGTGGACTAAACAAATCGTTGCGCAGCTGCGCATTGTCGCGGTCGAGACCGAACTTCGTCGCGCCTTTGTTAAAACGCTGCCGAATCAACGCCGCCCACGTGCCCTCGCCCGTCATGCGCTTACCGAATTGCGAGTCGTAGTTCTTGCCGCCGCGCATTTCGCGCATGCGATTCATCACACGCTCCTTACGATCAGGGAAGTGTGCTTCCAGCCATTGCACGAACAACGGAGCGACTTCCCACGGCAGACGAAGCACTGTGTAGTGCGCCTGCCACGCGCCGGCATCGGCCGCAGCTTCAAGCACACGCTCGATCTCCGGCTCGTTGATGAACGGGATGATCGGCGCCATATTGACGGTGACCGGAATGCCAGCCGCTGCCAGCGCGCCGACAGTGCGAAGCCTGCGCGCAGGACTTGCCGCGCGTGGCTCCAGAATGCGCGACAGCGAATGATCTAGCGTCGTGATGCTAATCGTCGCGGCGACAGTGCCGTCGGCCGCAGCGGGCGTCAGCAGGTCGATGTCGCGCTCGATAAGCGACGACTTGGTGATCAGACTAAACGGGTGGCGCGTGCGCGTCAGGATCTCAACGACGCAGCGCGTGAGCCTGAGTTCCCGCTCGATCGGCTGGTAGGCGTCGGTAATGACGCCGAGCGCGAGGACCTCAGGCTTGTAGCCCGCCGTTGACAGCTCGCGCTGCAGCAGCTCGGCGGCGTTGTGTTTCGCGACCAGCTTCGTCTCGAAGTCAAGACCGGGAGATAGATTAAGAAAGCT
>DATLOA010000034.1:0-2120 GCA_035536515.1 Burkholderiaceae bacterium
ATCTGTTCGCGCACCGACTCGCGTTTGACCTGCTCTTCAGGGGGCAGCATATCTTCCAGGCCAATGCTGGCTACGCCCTGTCCCGGTTGATGTTCGACGAAGTAGTACTCGCCGCCAAGGTTGACAACGCCGGTGGGGACCTGGCGGATCGTCTCCGGTACGCCTTTAAGCGCCTTGCTCATGTATGAAATCCAGATCGGCAACGCGAGACCGCCACCGGTTTCACGTTCGCCCAATGGACGCGGTTGATCGAACCCCATCCAACCGACAGCAACCAGATCGCCGCCGTAGCCGGCAAACCAGGCATCGTGGGAATCGTTAGTCGTCCCTGTCTTCCCGGCGATATCGGGGCGCTTGAGCGCAGCGCCGGCGCGCGCCGCGGTGCCATAGCGCGCAACGTCTCTCATTAGGTTGTCCATTAGAAATGCGTTCCGGGCGCCAAGCACGCGGTTGGCTTCATCACCGGCCTGAAGCGGCCTGGCCTCCATCAGCACTTTGCCGGTAGCGTCGGTGATCCTGGCGACCAGATGCATGTTTGTGCGATAGCCGCCGTTGGCGAACACGGAATACGCGTTGAGCATCTGCCACGGCGTGACTGCACCGGCGCCGAGTGCCATCGTCAAGTACGCTGGATGTCTTTCGGCGTCGAAGCCGAACCGCGTGACCCAATCTTGCGCATAGCGTGGGCCGATGGCCTGCAGAATGCGAACCGACACCAGGTTTTTTGAGCGCGCCAACCCTTGCCGCAAGCGCATCGGCCCATCGAACTTGCCGTCGTAATTCTTGGGCTCCCACAGTTGTCCACCCGTCAGGTTGGGATCGATGCTGATCGGCGCGTCGTTGATCAGCGTGCTCGGCATAAAGCCTTTTTCAAGCGACGCGGAATAAATAAATGGCTTGAAGCTCGACCCCGGCTGCCGCCACGCTTGCGTAACGTGATTGAACTTGTTCAGATTGAAGTCGAATCCGCCGACTAGCGCCTTGACCTGGCCGTCCTTCGAACTCGCGGCCACGAAGGCGGCCTCCACTTGCGGCAGCTGAACGATTTGCCAGACTTCCTTCTCGTCGCGCGTCACCCGAATTACCGCGCCTGGAACGATCTTGCGGTTTGGCTGCGCCTTCGGAGACAGTGACGGTGCCGCAAAGCGCAAACCGTCGGGCTTGATCTCAATCGTCGAGCCGCCTTGCACCATCGCCTTCACTGTGGCAGCCGACGCTTCGAGCACAACCGCAGGCACGAGGTTCGGACTGTCGATCGCTTCGATTAACGCATCTTCGATGCGCTGCTCACGCACCACCGGGTCGGCGTTCAATTCGATGAAAGCCTCGGGGCCGCGATAACCGTATTTGCGGTCGTATGCGAGCACCTGGGTGCGCAACGCGGCATAGGCGATTTCCTGGTCATCCCGGCGCAGTGTCGTAAACACGTTCAGCCCACGCGTGTACGTCTCGTCGCGGAAGACTTCGAATACCAATTGCCGCGCCAGCTCGGCTGCATATTCAGCGTGCAGCCGCACTTTGAACGCCTGCTCGACGGCGTAATTGGCTGCGCGCGGCTTCAACTCCTGAGCGAGGGCGGCGTCGTGCGTAGCCTGGTCGATATAGTTGAGCTGCAGCATGCGAGCCAGCACGTACTGCTGACGGCCCTTGGCGCGCTTTGGATTGACGAACGGGTTATAGGTCGCGGGGGCTACAGGCAAACCAGCCAACGTTGCGATCTCGGCCGTCGTCAAATCCTTCAGCTTCTTGCCGAAATAGATCTGCGACGCTGATGCAAACCCATAGGCGCGCTGGCCGAGAAAAATTTGATTCGCATAAACCTCGAAGATTCTGTCCTTCGAAAGTGACGATTCGATTTTGTACGCAAGCGCAATCTCATACAGCTTGCGCACGTAGCTACGCTCGGAGCTGAGAAAAAATGTCCGGGCCAGCTGCATGGTGATCGTGCTGCCGCCTTGCCCGCGGCGCCCCGATGCAAAATTGGACACGAACGCCCGCGCGAGGCCCGCGTAGTCGACACCATGGTGCTGGTAAAAGCTGTCGTCCTCAGCCGCCAGGATCGCTTTCTTCAAGTCGTCGGGAATCTCGGATAACGGCACAAACTCGCGCCGCTCTTCGCC
>DATLOA010000035.1:0-5546 GCA_035536515.1 Burkholderiaceae bacterium
CCTTCCTCGATAGCTCAGTCGGTAGAGCGACGGACTGTTAATCCGCAGGTCCCAGGTTCGAGCCCTGGTCGAGGAGCCAACAATTCTGCTGCTCTGGTAAGGGTACGCAGCGGCACGCAATCCCGATATGACACTCAGTTCATGTACAGGCTACCCCGCGATTGCAACCGGAAACTTGCATGGGGCGCGCTGGTAGACCGTCCCCACGCTCCGATGCCGAGGTTTCTGATGAGCCTCCACTTTTCGTCGACCTGGACGGCACGCTCATCGCTGGCGATTCGCTTTTTGAGTCTCTTTTCGCCGCCACGAAGTCGCGGCCCCTGAAAGCGTTCGCCTTTCCCTTTTGGCTGTTGCGCAGTCGTGCTTGTCTCAAAGAAGAATTGGCCAAGCTGGCCAGGCTCGATCCGGCGCTTCTGCCCTACCGGTCCGACGTATGCGATTTCCTGCGCACAGAGCGCGCGCGCGGCCGCAAGATTTATCTCGCCACCGCGGCCAACGAGCGCATTGCACAAGGAGTCGCGACTTCGCTCGGCATCTTTGATGGCGTCCTGGCAAGCGACGGCACTACCAATCTGAAGGGAGTAAACAAGCTGCGCGCGATACAGGCGTTGGCCGGCGCCCGATTTGCCTACGCCGGCAACGATAAGCATGACTTGGTGATCTGGAGTGCAGCCGATTCAGCCATCCTTGTGAGCGCTCCCCAATGGTTACAAGCTCGGGTCAGGGCCGGCACCGAAGTGGAGCGAAGTTTCCCGCGTGCTCCCCGGCGCGCCGCGGAGCTGTTAACGGCAATGAGGCCACACCAGTGGTTGAAGAACCTGCTCGTTTTCGTCTCACTGCTCACTTCATTTCATTTCTCCGAAATCGCGCCAGTGCTCGCTTCGGTCACGGCCTTTGTTGCGTTGTCACTCTGCGCTTCGGCCACCTACATAGTGAATGACTTGTTCGATCTGGAGGCGGATCGCAAACATCCGCGCAAGCGCGCGCGGACGTTCGCATCAGGCGCTGCATCGATACCGCAGGGTCTGATCGCAGCCTTGGTGCTGCTAGTGGCTGGCCTTGCTGCGGCTTCGCTTGTTTCGCCCCCATTGTTGGCGGTGGTGACGGGCTACGTCGTCATGACGACCGCATACAGCCTGCATCTGAAGAGCTACGTAGTGCTTGATGTCATTGTGCTAGCTGCGCTCTACATGATCAGGATTGTCGCCGGAGCAGTGGCGATCCAGGTTGAGGTCAGCGTTTGGTTGCTTGCATTTGCCCTGTTCCTGTTTGTGAGCCTCGCCCTCGTCAAGCGTTGTGCTGAGCTTGTGCTGTTCGAGTCGCAAGGTATACGAGGATCGAGCGGACGCGACTACCAGGTAGCGGATCTCAGGGTGCTGTGGCCCTTGGGAATCGCAATGGGCGTTTGCTCGGTTGTGGTTTTCGCCTTGTATATAAACGCTCCGGAAGTTCAGGCTCGTTACGGCGCTCCGTTACTACTGTGGCTCGTCGCCATCGCGCTCGTCTACTGGATTGGGCGCATGTGGATCAAGGCGAGTCGGGGCGAGATGTCGGATGATCCGATTGTCTTCGCGTTGCGCAATGCCGGCAGTCGCATATTGATAGCGGCTATGATCATGGCGACGCTTGCCGCCTATTTCGTCGGCTTTAAATAGAAAATAGAAATGTCTCTCTTAGACATCCGAAGGCCGCATCGGAAACGGTGCGACTCATTGCCGGTCTCAACGATGTTGCAGTGACGCGTGAGCTAACCCACCGCGCTAGGTCGGCTCGTCTCGTGCCGCCGTCGCGCGCGGGAAACCAATCACCCACGCCGCCGGTATCAGCAGGAAGTAGCAGATAGCGCCAAGTGCCAGCGTCGTGCTGATGCCGTAGGCGATGCTGCAACCGACGGCAACGGCTGAAGCCAATACGCCGCTAGCGCCATTGATCCCCCAGAACCATGGGGTCGGCTTGCGGTCGACCGCGGAAATGAAGCGCATGCCGGCGGGAAACCCGAAGCCCATCAGCAGTCCTGCCGGGGCGATCACTGCGACTGCAATCAAGCCGCGCATGAACAAAGAGCCGCTGTCGAGCGAAAGCAGCAGCGGCGGCACCCAGAACACCTGGGACAGCACGTACGCGCCGGTTGCTGCGGCCCAGACGACGAAGCGCTTTTTCTGGTCGATGCGGACATAGTCTGATACGAGGCTGCCGACGCCAGTCGAAAGAATGAGCGAGAACAGCACGATGCTGAGCGAGTAAATGGGATGCCCGAGAAAGATGCTGAAGCGCTGCAAAAGTCCGATCTCGATCAACATGAAACCGATGCCAATGAGCATAAAAAACGCAGTCCCGCCGGTTGCCAGACGCCGGCCGACGTCGCGCAGAGCCGGCCGCAGCGGAACAACGATCGCCGCGATCACCAGACCCAGCGCAATCAAGAAGAGCACGAACAGCGTGACCGTCGCGTAGATATTGCCGCTGCCGACTCCCGCGGTTCGGCCCGACAACGCGAGTGCGACGACCTCGGCGGCATCCTGGAAAGGCAACTGGTTGAAGAAAAATGGCCGGTCATCGGTCGGCGGCGAAAGGTCCAGACGGAAGCCGCGCGTGTAGCTCGCGAGTTCGAAGATGTTGCGGGCGTTCATGATCCGGCCTAATGCCTCGGAGGCGGCGCTCTCTCCCGGCACGATCAAATGATCGAACTTCATCTTGGCGATTGCGTCCTTTAGGGCTTGCAGCTCTTCGGCGCTGAACCCGGTTGGAGAAATGACGAGCGTCGCGATGGGCCGGCGTGTGCCTTCGAACGAAGTGCTGCCAGCCAGAAACACGTGGTTCTGCGGGTTCGTGACGCCCAACTTCATCAACGCGGCCACCCCCAAACTGACCATGCGTCCGGTTTCGGCCAGGTCATCCGGGGAGTACCAGCGGCTCACGGTGTAGACCCCGTGGGGATTCAGTCGGCGCAGAAAAATCTGCCAGGCTTCCAGGGTATAGAGACCGTTCTCGCTCAAGGTGAACGCGCCCGCGCCGGTCGCGGCCCAGGTGTCGATCAAGCTCATCTGAACGATATCGAAAGTCTGGTCGGTACGCGCGAACCAACTACGCGCCTCGTCGACGACCAGCGACACGCCGTCTATCTGGCCCAAGCCGACGTACTTGCTGAAGCGCGGCTCTTGCAAGTGCAAATCGACGAAGACCGGGTTGATCTCGACGCCGACGACCTCGGGGACACCAAAGACGCGCGCGCTGATGAGATCGCGTCCTCCACCCACACCGATGACGGCGCCCTTCTTTCGCTGCGGCAGGTAGTACGCGAGGTTCGTCACGTCGTACTTGAGAAACCCGGCTTTGGCCAACACACCGCCGATGCCGTAGGCCGTCGTGCCCGCATCGCCATCGATGTTCATCAGGCTTTGAGAAATAGGCCAATCGCTGGCGACGAAGGTCGGCGACGGCCCCCACATTTGTGGCGTTGCGCGCGGCGGCGAGGGGTTGAGCGCAATGACGCGCGAGAACGAGTTCCACTTCTCGAACCACGGCAAAGTTTCGAGCTGTATTGAGCCCTTCGCGAACACCGGATACAGGCCGAGTCGTCTCGAATCTACAGTGTTGAGCGCAGCCGCGAGCACCAGCACGACGAACCAGACCGTGTGCCAGCGCAGCACCTTCGCCAACGCCGGAACCGGCTGCGGATCAACGCCGATTCCCGAGCGCGCAAAGAACAAGGCACCCAGGGCCGCGAGCGCAGCCGTCCACAGCACAGCGGACGGCCCGCTGCACGTGTTCAGAAGCAGCAGCACGCCGAAACAACCGACCGCCGCACCCAGCAGATCGACGCCATAGACCCGCCCGACCGGATACGGGCTGCGGGTGAGTGCCAGGCTGACGACAATGCCGGAGAAGAAGAAGGGTACCGCCAGGAACAGCGCGAGTTGCAACCAGATAAGGAAAGTCGTGATCGCAAGCTGTTGCGTCGGCACCAGCGTCATCTGAAACGCGAGCCCCAATGCGGCGGTGACGCCAAATGCAGTGCTGTAGTGCGCAAGATCGAACGACAGGGTCTTCTCCGTGTAGCGGTCGCCCCGCAGGTAAATCCACACCGCGCCGGCGGTCAAACCGAACATCGCCATGCTGATCACAAAGAAGGCCAGGTGATACCAGGCAACGACTGACAGGATTCGGGTCTGAATCAACTGCAGCATTAAAGTGGCCGCGGTCACGATAAACAGGCCGGCGTAAAAATTGAATCTCTTCACTCTCGCTCCCGTTGGATCGCCTGATGTGGCTCGTCTGGCTGGTGCCAGAGGCGGCCTCGCGCTATTTCAACTTGTCGATGTAGTACAGGTTGATCGATGTGCCGACGCGCGCCACCGGTTCGTAGGCGCGCAACCAACTGTAGTCGTCGTTGCGTCGCAGCCGCCAAAGACTGGCGACGATCCAGCCCGTCTGCGGTGTGTTCGGCATCAATGGCATATAGCCGGGCAGCTTGTGCTTGGTGAGGTCCGCACTTCCGTAGTAGGTCACGGCAACCCGATCGATGCCGCGCTTTTCCAGTTCCTTTTCAAGTTGCCACAGATCCTGCCCCCAATCCAGGTCGGCGGAAATCAGGAAACGCTCGGGGTGCGCGCCCGCGATCGCGTTGAAGTAGGTCAGATGATTAGGATGAGCAATAAAGAGCGAGGCGGCTTGCGCTGCGACCAACGTGGCCACCGCCGCCAACACCAACGGCTTCGTCTTGACCGTTCGCATCAAGCACCACACCGCATACGCTGCCCCAATGGCCAGCAGCGGATACAGGATCAACAGGTGGCGCATACCGATGTTGATGCGGCTATAGGTGATCGCGAAGCCGAGAATCGCAAGGAAGGCAAGCGTCGGCGCGGCGATGCGCCAATCGCGATCGCGCACGCTCGCGCGCAGCATCAATCCCATACCGATGAGCCCGAGGATCAGCAGCGGCAGCGGCGTGCGCACACCGAGCGCGACGAGGTAATAGTGCTTCCATCCGTCGCTGCGCACCTCGCCGAGCAGGTAGGACAAGTGACCGACCGCGTTATGGTATCGAACGTCCTCGATCCCCTGCCGGATTTCGGGGATGAAGATTGGAATCGCCTTGATCTCGACCGCATCGGAAACGAAAGTGCTCAGCGCGCTGCCGCGCCCGAACAATTTTTCGATCGCTTCGTAGGGTCGGTTCGCCGGGTCGGCCAGCGAAGCCAGGCCAAAGCCGTAACACAGCCAAAAAACAAAGAGCATCGTCGCCAGCGCGATGAGACTCGATTTGAGGTGAGCGCGGCCAACCACCGGAACAGGCTGCTTCCACTCGATCCACGCGCGCCACGCGAAAATCGCGGCAAAGCTCACGCCGAGAAAAGGTATCGCCGAAAACTTTGCCATAATCGCGCCGCCAACCAGTGCGCCGAAGATCAACGCCGTCAACGGTCGCGGACGCTCGAGCCAAAGACAAAACGCGAACAGGCTGGCGATGCCCATCCCCGCTACCGGAATATCGAGCGTCGCGATCCCGGCGTTGCCGAGGAATGGCGGGACCGTAACCAGCA
>DATLOA010000036.1:0-5841 GCA_035536515.1 Burkholderiaceae bacterium
GTCGATGTATCTGACGCCGCGCGTGCGCACACTAGCTCCACTCCCCAATGGTCAATTTAGGAGCGTTTCAATGTCTCGAATCATCACGTTGTTTGGCGCCACCGGCGCGCAAGGCGGCGGCTTAGCGCGCGCGATTCTCACGGACCCGCAACGGCGTTTTCGTGTGCGGGCCGTTACGCGCAAGCCCGATTCGCCCGCTGCACGAGCGCTTTCTGAAATCGGAGCGGACATCGTCGTCGCCGATCTCGACGATGCCGCGAGCGTGCGGCGTGCGATGGATGGCGCGCACGGCGCCTTCTGCGTGACCAACTTCTGGGAGCATTTTTCGCCCGACAAGGAGCTAGCACAGGCGAACACGATGGCGCAGACAGCGCTCGATGCGGGCGTCAAGCACGTCGTGTGGTCGACGCTCGAAGACACGCGCGAATTCGTTGCGCCAGGCAGCCGCATGCCGGTGCTGATGGGCAAGTACAACGTGCCGCATTTTGACGCGAAGGGTGAAGCGAACCGCGCATTCATCGAGCGCAAAGTGCCGACGACGCTGCTCTACACGTCGTTCTACTGGGACAACCTGATTCATTTCGGCATGCAGCCGCAGCGCGGCGCCGATGGCGTGCTGGACTTCGTGTTGCCGATGGGCGATGCGAAGCTGCCGGGCATTGCCGCTGCAGATATTGGTGCGTGTGCGTTCGGCATCTTCGCGCGCGGCGAGGAGCTGATCGGAAAATCGATCGGCATCGCCGGCGAGCACTTGACCGGCGCGCAGATGGCCGAACAGCTCGCGCTTGCGCTTGGCGAGCCGGTGCGGCACGTTGCACCGACGCCATCGCAGTTCGCAGCGTTCGGGTTTCCCGGCGCCGATGACCTCGCGAACATGTTTCAGTTCAAGACCGAGTTCGAGGACATGTTCTGCGCAGCGCGGCGTGTCGAGTCGTCGCGTGATCTGAATCCAAAGCTGCAATCTTTCTCGCAGTGGCTGGCGCAGAACGCCAAGCGGATGCCAGTCCAGCCGCGCGTCGGAGCGCCTGCGTGAAGACGTTTGTCTTGCTGGCGATGCTGTCGGTGCTCTGCGCGTCGTTGGGCGCGGAGCCCCCGGCGGCCCGTCTCGCCCTGACGGAGCCTTCAGCGCCATTGCCGCAGCGGCTGAGCGACACCGGACTTTACGTCGCGGACTCGATCAGAGTGCGAACAGACAACATCGCGTTCGCGCCGCAATACCCGTTGTGGTCGGACGGCACGAGCAAGCGCCGCTGGATCTATCTGCCGCCTGGTGCTGCGATCGATGCATCGCGCGTCGATGAATGGGAATTTCCCATCGGCACGCGTCTGTGGAAGGAGTTCAGCTACGACCGTCGCGTCGAGACTCGGTACATTGAACGTGTGGCCGACGGTTCATGGCGCTTCGCTGCGTACGTTTGGAATAAGGAAGGCACAAATGCAGTGCTGGCGCCGGAGGACGGTGCAGCGCTGCCGGTCAGCGCAGCGCCTGGCGGTCGTTATGTCGTTCCATCGCGCAACGATTGCCTTGCGTGTCACGAAGGACCGTCGGTTCCGGTGCTCGGATTCAGCGCGCTGCAGGCGTCGCCCGATCGCGATCCGCTCGCGCCTCATGCAGAGCCTGCGCGTAATGATCACGCGAACTTGGCCAACCTCGTCACGAGCGGACGGTTGCGCAATCTGCCGCCGCGTTTCATTAAACAACCGCCGCGCATCGTGGCGACATCGCCGACCGCGCGTGCGGCACTCGGCTACCTGCACGGCAACTGCGGCCACTGTCACAACGATGCGGGGGCGCTGACGGGACTCGAGCTCGTGCTCGCGCAAGAGGCTGAGAACGCCGAGCGAAGCTCCCAGCGAACGATGCAGTTGTTGCTCGGCCACTCCAGTCGCTTCCGTCCACAAGGCGCAGACAACGCGCAGCGCGTGGCGCGCGATGGCGGCACACACATGCTGACGCTGCGTATGAAAACAAATAACCCGCTCGCGCGCATGCCGCCGTTAGGCGTGCAGCAGGTCGATGCCGAAGGCGTCGCCCTGATCGAGCGCTGGATCGCTCAACATCTTTCCAACCACTAGGAGGCCTCAGCATGAAACGCATTCCATTCGAATACGCCGTACTCGCAATGGCCGTTGGCGTCACCCTGAGCGTGGCCGCGCCAGCACGCGCGCAATCCGCTGCCGCCGAGAAGTTAGCGCGTGGCAAGTATCTGGTGACCGTCGCCGGCTGCAATGATTGCCACACGCCGTGGATCATGGGACCGAAGGGTCCTGAGCCGGACATGAGTCGCATGCTTTCGGGCCATCCCGAAAGCGACAAGCTGCCACCCGCACCTGCGCCGCAGGGCCCGTGGATCGTGTCGGCTGCCGCGACCAACACGGCGTGGTCAGGACCTTGGGGTGTCAGCTACACCGCCAACCTGACACCGGACGCGGAAACCGGTCTCGGCAAATGGACGCAGCGCAACTTCACCGAAACGATTCGCACCGGCCGTCACATGGGACGCGGGCGCCAGATCCTGCCGCCGATGCCGATCCCGATGTACAAGAACTTCACCGACGCCGACCTCGAAGCGATCTTCTCTTTTCTGCAGACGATTCCTGCGGTGAAGAATCGCGTGCCTGAGCCATTACCGCCAACGCAGCCGGTTGCAGCGAAGTAGAGACGCAGCCGCGCCATGGTTGGCGCGGCTTGCCTACATCTTGCAGCCGGTCGCCGGATCCGCCAGTCCTTTTACCGCCACCTTCTGATACTTGTTGGCGCCGCCTTCGACCTTGCGCAGATAAATATCGTGCACGGGGTTGTGTGCCTTCGACAGCGTAAATGGGCCGCGCGGGCTGTCGATCTTGGCCGACTCCATCGCCTTGATCATCTCGGCACGCTTCGATACATCGCCCTTGACGCCGTTCAGGCCGGCAGCCAGCAACTGCGCGGCGTCGTAGCCCTGTGCGGCGTACACATCGGGTTGTAGCTTGTACGCCTTGGCGTAATTCAAGCGGAATGATTTGTCTTTCTCATTCGGCAGGCCATCTGCGTAGTGCAGCGTGGTGAGAAGTCCTTGCGCGGCTTCGCCTTGCGCTTCGAGCGTGCCGTCAGTGAGGAAGCCGGGGCCGTAAAGCGGCACCGTTTTGGTCAATCCGGCGGCCGCGTAATCCTTCACGAACTTGACGGCGCCGCCGCCCGCGAAGAAGGCAAACGTCGCATCGGGCTTGAGCGACGCTATCTCGGTCAGCAGCGCCTGGAACTCGACGCCGGGGAACGGCAGGTTCAATTCCTTGACGACCGTACCGCCGCCCTTGGTGAAGCCTTCCTTGAATGCGACCGCCATCTCGTCGCCCGCTGCGTACTTCCATGTGATCGAGACGGCTTTCTTGTGCCCGCGCTCGGCCGCGACGACACCGGCTGCGTAGGCGGACTGCCAATTGGAAAACGAAGTACGGAAAATATTCGGTGCGCACATCGCGCCAGTAACTGCGTTCGCACCCGCGTTCGGAACGATCAGCAGCGTGTTCGTGTCGCGAGCGGCCTTGGCCATTGCCATCACGACGCCCGAGTGCACAGTGCCGACAATGACGTCGACTTTGTCGCGATTGATCAGCTTGCCGACGTTGTCGGTCGCTTTCGCGGGGTCGGACTCGTCGTCAACTCGAAAGTATTCGATCTCGCGCCCACCGATCTTGCCGCCGTTTTCCTGCACGTAAAGCTTGAATCCGTTCTCAATCGCATTGCCGAGCGCAGCGAACGTACCGGTGAACGGAAGCATCAAGCCGACCTTTAGCTTCTGCTGCTGTTGCGCGCTCGCAGGCCCGGCTATAACTGCAGCGCATAGCGCAGCGGCGAGGGTGAGAGTATGTCTGCGGTTCATTCGAACGTCTCCGTTATGTATGAGTTGCAATGAAATCGACGACGGCCTGGATCACTTGCCCGGACTGGTCGCGTTGGGGCGAATGCCCACAATGGGCCAGCTTCAGCAGCTGCGCATGCGCCACGTGTCTTGCGATGCTGTCTACCTGCGCCATGGTTCCGTATTCGTCATCCTCGCCTTGAACTGCCAGAACCGGCTTTGTGATTGCGGGCAACATCGCTTCAATGTTCCAGCTGCGAAACGCCGGGTCGAGCCAGATGTCATTCCATCCCCAGAAAGCCGAATCCGGGTCGTCGTGATAGCGCGCAAGCTTAACCCTGAGGGTAGACCATTGCGTATCGGTAGTTGCGAGATACGTTTCGCGTGTGCGTTGGATGCTCTCGATCGACAAGTCTTCGACGAACACGTGCGGGGCGAGTGCGATGACGCCCGCCACCCGCTCTGGAAACGTTGCTGCATGAATGAGCGCGATCGACGCGCCGTCGCTGTGGCCGACGAGCCACGGTGGTTGGCTCTCGGCATCAAGGCCGGCGGCCTGCAGAAATGCAGGCAACACTTTATGCGCCTGTGTGTGCATGAAATCGACCGGCCACTTCTCCGCGGCAGGTCGCGGTGTCGAGCGCCCGTAGCCGGGCCGCGAATACACGAGTCCGCGAAACCTGCCGGCATCGCAAAGTTGCCGTGGCCAGTCGCGCCACATTGCAACCGAGCCGAGGCCCTCGTGCAGGAAAATGAGCAGCTGCGAGGTTGTGTGCTCGGGCGAGATCCACTCGAACTCGAGCGAATACTCTCGCTTGTCCACCGCGAGGCGCGCATGACTTGCACTCACGCGATCATCCAAGCGCCGCTTCCTTCTCGCGTAGCTTGAAGCGCTGAATCTTTCCGGTCGCGGTCTTCGGCAGTTCTGCAACGAACTCGACAAAGCGCGGGTACTTGTGCGGTGCCAGTTTCTCCTTGACGAACGTTTTCAGCTCGTCTTCGAGTGCGCCCGAAGCAGTGTCCGCACTCTTCAGCACGACGAACGCCTTGGTCTTGGTGAGCCCATCGGCGTCCGCCTTGCCGATCACTGCTGCTTCCAGTACCGCGGAATGTTGCATCAACGCGGCTTCGACTTCGAACGGCGAAACATACTGGCCGCTGACGCGCAGCATGTCGTCGCTGCGGCCGGCATAAGTGAAGTACCCGTCACGGCTGCGCACGTATTTGTCACCGCTCTTGGTCCAGGGGCCGATGAACGTTGCGCGCGATTTTTCGCGACTCGCCCAATACAGCAGTGCTGCGCTCGGCCCTTTGACGTATAGATCGCCGATCACGTCGTCGCCCACAAGCGCGCCGTGTTCGTCGCGCAGCTCGATGTCGTAGCCCGGCACCGGCGTTCCAGTCGTGCCGTAGCGCACTTGTCCCGCACGATTGGATAGAAAGATGTGCAGCATCTCCGTCGAGCCGATGCCATCAAGAATCTCGCAACCGAAACGCGCGGTGAAGCGCTCACCGATGTCTTTCGGCAGCGGTTCGCCGGCAGACACAGCGACGCGCAGATTGATGTTGCTTCGCTCGGGCAGATCGGGCGCGGCGAGCATCGCCGCGTACAGCGTCGGCACGCCGTAGAAGATCGTAGGGCGCCGATCGCTGATGGGGATCGACAGTCGCTTGAATACCGCTTGCGGCGTCGGCCGCTCTGCCATCAGCACTACAGTGGCGCCTACTGCCAGCGGAAATGTCAGCGCATTGCCTAGCCCGTACGCGAAAAAAAGTTTTGCCGCCGAAAACACGACGTCGTCCTCACGCATGCCGAGGATCGGCTTGCCGTACAGCTCGGCTGTCCAGTACAGATTCGCATGCGTGTGGACAGTGCCCTTCGGTTTGCCGGTCGAACCCGACGAATACAACCAGAAGCCAATGTCATCGGCTGCCGTCGCTGCGGACGACTTCGCCGGCGCGTGTTGCGCCAGTAACGACGGAAATTGCGATGTCTCAA
>DATLOA010000037.1:0-19065 GCA_035536515.1 Burkholderiaceae bacterium
GCCAGTGTTATGCGTGCAAGGGCTGCCGGAAGTTCAGTCGAGTTCAGCGAGAGAGCCGCGGTTTCCGGATCTCTGGCGCGCGCTGTGACTGGCATTGCGGCGATGGTTCGCACGAAACAATCGCCTAATTCAGCGCGAGCTTCTCTGTAGGCGGGCTTGTTTTCGTCGGCCACACGCAGGAATTTCGCAGCATGCGCCAGATGCCCCCACTCGTGCATTACGCGCGCGCCAAGGAACAAGCGGAAATAGGGAGGCGCCGGTGCCGTCAGACAGTCGTACCCCTCTTGCGTTAACGTGTGTACTACCGCGCGTCGAGCCGCGTCGAGATAGGTTCCACCTGCGACCTCCAATACTGCATAACTTCTAGGCAGCGCGTCAACGTCGGTAACCCGTTCCAGAAATTGACGTGAACGCCTGTCTACGGTGCGCAAGTCCTCGTGCAAGCTCGAAACTGCCGCGTCGCTAGCGTCGATGAGCGCGCGCCGCATCCACCGAGAGTCATGCATCTCTGGTGACCACACCGTCGTACCGTCGCGCGCCACGACGATTACGTGAGCATGGGTTTGCTGCAGCCAATCGCACAGCGCATCTACTGTTGGTGAACGCGCTGGAAGTGCGGCCGGCGCTGTAATTTGAATCGCAGTGCTTACAGCATCTTCGCCGGCGGCGCACAGTGCAGTGATCTGCGGTTGCAGCCGCTGCGGTGCGTACAGCTGGGAGCCTTCGAGCACCTCCAAATACGGCTCGCTAATATCTTGTTGTGGCTCGCGCAGCGGAATATGCAATAGCTGATCGATCCACTCAAATGCTTCCGCTAGTGCAGCGAAACAGTGCGCATCCGGCCGCTCGGAGCACCTTGCGGCGCTAGCGAACGCGATCCGGCTAGCAGTGTCTCGGTCGAACCAGTAACTTAGGTTGTAAACAAGCGCGGCGTGGACTGAACCGTGAAGCGCCAACCGCTCGATGTGCAGCAACATATAAGCCACGTACTCGGCATGCGTATTCAGGTCGGTCTTGTACAACAGCGATGACGTTCCGACGAACGGGTCCATGTACGGAAAAATGCCCCGCTGCTCAGAAATGATCAGAAGGTTTGTCTGCCGCGGTGGGAACCACGACTCGGGTGCGCGCGCAAATAGATCGCGACAGCGTTGCCAGTACAGGGCGGTGCCGCGCTCGAGACAATCGATTTGTTCGGCAGACAGGCGTCCCTCGCCTTGCAGCACCTGAGCAAAATCCGATTGCAGCCCACGCTCGCTGAGCACTTCTGCGGGAACTACGACAACGCTCGGGTGCGCCAAAGCAAAGCGACGCAGTGCAGGTGATATCGGCATGTCGGCGAATCTATCACCGCGAGTTGTTCTTCAACGTTGAGAAACCGTGTTGGAAGTGGCTGGGAAACTGCTCGATTTCAAGCGAGCGTCTGAGCTGAATTTTGGCTAATCCGAGTGGATTAGCTGACAGCGAAAAATCGAGCAAATACGGGGGCTTGCCGGCATCGGCGAAAACCAAAGGGTACTGAGCAGTCATCCTTACCCACGAGTTATTTTTTACTCGAACGCAGGCACAGTTTGCCTCCGGTAAGCCTTGCTAAATCCCTTTGGGAGAGAACAATGACGGACAGACTTAACGCACGCATCGCGGTCCCGCTGCTTGCAATCATGGGCGCGCTTTCGGGCTGCGGCGGCGGTGACACAGGAAGCACCACGGGTCCCGCACCGGCGCCGACTCAAGTAGCCGCGGCAACGTGCGCGACACCGCCCCAACTTTTTACGAACACCGTATGGCCAAGCATGAGCAGCACTTGCGTCGTGTGCCATCGCTCAGGCGCAGTCGCCAGCGGCACGAAGCTCGTCTTCGCGGCTGGCGGCACTGTCGAAGCGAACTACGGCGTGTTACGTACTTTCGCATCCACCAACAGCGATTTGCTGATGTCGAAGTCGATAGGGCTGCCGACGCATACCGGCGGGGCGCCGTTCGGCAATGCGAATTCCCAGCAGTACAAAGATCTCGCGTCGTTGCTGCCCAAGCTGAAGGAAAGCTGCAGCACCGAAGTGATCGCGACCGGAGAGTTCTGGTCCAAGATTAAATTCGCTGACGATCAAACGACACTGCAAAAAGCAGCCAACCTGTTCGCAGCTCGCAACCCGACCTCGGTGGAGAAAACAGCCGTTGCAGGTGGCGGAGAAGCGGTGCTGCGTCAGCAGATTCGCGGCTACATGGACGGTCCGGCGTTCGATGCATTCTTGACTGAAGCCGGCCAGGTGCAGTTCCTGGTAAACCGCGCGGTGATCTTCGGAGGGGGCCGCGGGTTAAACGCCGCCGATTGGCCCTTGGCAGCTGCCGTGATTAACAACCAGAATCCGCCGGCAGGGGTTCGCGCGCGCTTCGAGACAGCGATGCGTATGGAACCGATCCACATGATGAAGTACATCGTGAAGAGTGAGCGGCCTTGGACCGATATCGTTGCGGGCAAGTACACAGCTCTTCCTGAGGTGGCTTCATCGCTGCTGGGTGGACAGGTTCAGGGAACATATATGGACCCGACCAACGACAATGAGGTGTTGCCGGTAGTGCTGCCCAATACGCGCTTTGGTGGCAATCGCGACCAGGCCGGTGTGATGACGACGCACGCGATGCTGGATGCGTTCCCCACAGCGGACGTGGAAAACCATAATCGGCATCGCGTTGCCGAAATGTCGAAGCGCTTTCTGGCCCTGTACATCCCGGAATTAGCGGCACGCCCGCTCGAGGATGGGCAGTTTCGTGTGGCGGTAATGGACAACCCGGGTTGCGCGGTGTGCCACGACATCATGGACCCGATGGCGGCGGGCTTTCAGAACTACGGTCCCGACAATCGCTTCCGTTCACGCGGCGGCGCCGGCACCATGGCGCATGCACTTGGAAACTACTACCTGGACACTGACTACCCGCTGGATGCAAAGGGAAATCGTTTCTATCAGACCGGGGATAACTGGTACCGCGTCCAGAAGGCACCGGGCTTCGGCAACACCCTGATGCCGAATGGATACAACAATCCAAAAGCGGCTGAGTGGCTGGGCGATCAGATGGCCGCTGATTCCCGCTTCGCGTTGGGCGCCGTGCACTTCTGGTGGAAAGCAACTTTCCATCGTGAACCGCTGCGCGCGCCGACCGACTCTACGGGTCCGGACGCAGCAGCCCGTCTGGCTGCGTACAACGCGCAGCACGACGAGTTCAAGCAGATCGCTGCCGGTTTCGCAGCGGGCGGCTACAAGGTCAAGGATCTCCTTGTCGCACTCGTGATGAGCAAACATGCACGCGCCATCGGGTCGACTGAACCAGTCAGCGCGCAACGTGCGAGCACATTAGCTGCGGTCGGACAGGGCAACCTGCTTTCGGCAGCCCGGCTCAATCGCAAGTTCGTTGGGTTGGTTGGATCTCAGTATGACGCTTTTGCCAATCCGCTCGCCGGCGCAGCCTTGGCCTACTCGAACTTTGACGCCAACGTGCTGAAAGTTGTGCAGCAGGACTTTACGTCCAGCCAGGTCAGCGTCAGCGACGGTGCAGCCGTACGCAATGTTTGCCGCTGGACTAACGCCGACTTCGCAAAGGCACCTGCTGCGCGTCTGCTGTTCCCGAGCGTGACGATGACAGATACGCCGGCCAACAAGGCGGGCAGCGACAAGATTCAGGAAAACCTTGTCTATCTGTTCTCGCATCTGTGGAACCAGCGCGTCAGCGTGACGGATCCTGAAGTGCAGCGCGCCTACCAGTTCATGGTCGACGTTTACAACGACCGCAATACCGCGGCCGCTCGGCCAGCCGCTTGCGAGCTGAACAATGGCAACGATGCCAACTACGCGGGCCGCATGTGGGCAGCAGCGGTGATGTACTTCATTGGCGATCCTGCCTTCCTATCGCACTAACCGACGAGCCAGATTAAAGGAGTGACTTAAATGGACCGCAGAGAATTCCTCTTAAACACGGCAAAGGCGTCCGGTGTAGTGCTTCCATGGTGGGGACTGCTGCCGCTCGCCAATGCGCAGACCGCCCCGGGCAAGATCCTGTTGTACGTACACGCTGGTGGTGGCATCGATCATGATTCGTGGACCGATCCTGCCATCGGAGTTGGACTCAACAATTACACGACGGCGGGTACGCCAGTCGTGAGGGTCGGCAGGATAGCGATGGCGCCGATGGGAAACAACGCAGCTTTTGCAACGCGCTTTGTAGATCAGATGCTGCTTGTCAACCAGGTAAATACTGAAACGAACAGCCACGAAGACGGCACCCAGCGTGCCTCGACCGGAAAGCTCGAGCCGGGCTTTGCCCCGATCTGCGAGCTGCACGCGGCGAAGTACGGCCCGGGATACGCAGCTGCCTGGATGAACCGCGACGACGCCAGGGCTGCGATGAGCACCGGTTTGGTGTCGCCTACGCCTGTTCCAAACGGCGATCAGTTGCGGGCGATGGTGCTGCCAAATTCCGCGAACGCCACTACCGATTTCGTCAAACAGACCGATTACGCCAAAGCGGTGGCGGTACGTACCGCACGGCTGGAGGCGCTTAAGGCAGCAGGAGTCATGTTGCCGAAAGAGCGGCTGCTCACCGAGCAGGTTATCGCCGGCAAGGAAGCGCGTGTTCGACTGGAGGCTGTGGCGGCTAACATTCCGCAGGCGTTCAATCAGCAGTTTGCCGATATCCAAGTTGGCCTTATAGCCGCGCAGTCGGGTATTACGGCTGCGATCCAGGTTGAACGCGGTGGATTTGATTCTCACGGCAACATCGAGGACTACAACGGCGCGAACGGATCTTTGACACGCCTCACGAATGCGTTGACCTTTGCCTGGGATGAAGCAGCCGCCCGCGGATTGACGGATCGCTTGGTTGTAATGGTCGGTTCTGAGTTCGGCCGTTCGCAGCTGAACCCGACCGGCAAGGATCACAACAATGTGGGCGGAACGTATCTGTTCATGCTTCCGCCGGGCTCAGGCCTGGGTAATCGGACTGTTGGCTATTCCGGTCCGCGACACGAAGCGCGCACCATTAATCCGAAGACTGGTGCGCCGGATCCGGCTGGCGTAATGCTGCGTCCGCACCATGTGCACGACGCGGTCCGCGACTACCTCGGAATAAACTTGCCCACGCCAAATGCTGCTATGGGCGTTATGCCGGCCGAGAAGTTGAATCTGTTCAACGCCAGCATGATTACGGGGCACCCGTCGCTTCCCGCCTAGTTAACTTCGCTCTCACCGCGCGCCCCTGCCGCTTTAAATCGGCACGGGGCGCGTTTTTGTGCGCGCTCGCGTTCACAACGACGACGAGCTTGGCAGCGGATCTGCGTGGCTTTATCAGCGAAGGCGGCGCCGGCGTGCTCCAATATCAGTTCTGCTCGGGCGAGACGCTGGGACGCGAATTGTTCCCAATTGAGGACAAGACTCTCAATCGTTCGCTGGCTGCCGGCGTAAACGCCGTCCGCAGCATCATGTTGCATCGCTATCGACCGCTATATGTCGAAGTGCGCGGAGTTCGCGGCAAGACCAACGTGACTGTGAATCAGTTTCAGCGCGCGTTGGGCACCGTTGAGTCGTGCAAGTCACTTCCGCGGGATATTCAATCGAACATCCGCTTGCATGCAAGCGGTCAGGCGCCCGTCTGGCGCCTCGTGGCCACGGACGCCAGCGCGCTACTGGAGCTGCCCGATAAGGTATCGATGAAACTTCCAGCTGCCGCCTTCAAGTCGGCAGGTAGTGACCGGGTAGCCAAAGGAGCGCCGCAACAGACGTATGAAATGCAGTCCATCGACGGCACTGCAATCAGCGTCGGAGTAAACCCGCAGATGTGTACCGACGGGCGATCTGAGACAGCATATGGAGCACGCGTGTCGTTGCAGGTCCAGAAGCTCACTCTTCAAGGTTGCGCCGCCCGCTTCTAACTCGGACCGGCGCCATACGCGGTCGATGATGACGCGTATTTAAATACCGAACGAAACACCGATCGACCGCACGGCCCGCCGCCGAATTTCGGTGGTAGCTTAGATCGGATGAAAATTGCCACTTTCAACGTCAACGGCATCACTAGCCGTCTTCCCAGGCTCCTCGAATGGCTTGAAGAAGTCGGTCCGGACATTGTTTGCCTGCAAGAACTGAAAACCTCCGACGCCACCTTTCCCGAACTCGCCATAAAGAGCGCAGGTTACGGAGCGATCTGGCATGGACAAAAGGGTTTCAACGGTGTCGCCATCCTTGCGAAGGGAACGCAGCCGCAGGAACGGCGGCGCGGGCTGCCGAACGACGCCGACGACACTCACAGCAGGTACTTGGAAGCATCAGTTAACGGAATCATCGTTGGGTCAATCTATCTGCCCAACGGCAACCCGCAGCCGGGTCCGAAGTTCGATTACAAGCTCGCCTGGTTTCAACGTTTGATCGACCACGCGGCGCAGTTGTGGGACTGTGGGGATCAGGTTGTACTCGCCGGCGATTACAACGTCGTGGCGACTGATGGCGTTGAAGATATTTATTCGCCACGCTCCTACTTGGACGATGCGCTGCTACAGCCCGAGACTCGGGATGCGTATCGACGGTTACTGGCGCAGGGCTGGACCGATGCAATTCACAAGCTGCATCCAGGCCAGCCGATTTACACGTATTGGGACTATTTCAGAAACCGCTGGTCCCGGGATGCGGGGCTGCGCATCGACCATCTGTTGCTAAACGCACCGGCAGCTGCGCGCCTCATACAGGCCGGTGTCGATAAGGCGGTGCGCGGTCGCGAGAAACCGAGCGACCACGCCCCGACGTGGGTGGTTCTAAAGTAAGCATGTCGACAATGGACAGCGCAGAACGCTATCGCGTCCACATGTCTTTCAGGGTAACCGCGAGATTGAACACAGGCTTTTCGCTGGTGTGATCCTTTCGATCCGCAACAAAATATCCATTCCTCTCAAACTGGAACTTGTCGTCGGGCCCGGCATGCGCCAACGATGGCTCCACATAGGCGGTCAGAACCTCCTTACTGCTTGGATTGAGTAGTGCGCGGAAATCCTTGTCACCGGAATCGGGGTAGGGGTCGGTGAATAGGCGATCAAAAACGCGTACTTCGGCTGGGATGCTGTCGACCACCGAAAGCCAATGAATGGCGGCGCGGGTTTTTACGCTGTTAGCGCCGGGGGACCCGCTTTTCGTCTCGGGAAGGTATTCGGCGCGCACTTCGGTTACCTTGCCCACAGCGTCTTTCACCACACTGTGCGCCCTGATCACGTAGCCGTACCGCAGACGCACCGGCTGGCCAGCACCACCAGGGCCAAGTGCTAGGCGGTAGTAATCGGCTGGCGCGTTGTCCATAAAGTCCTCGGCTTCGATCCACATTTCGCGGGTGATGCGCAGCGTGCGTGTGCCGAGCTCGGGCTTGTGAGGATGGACCGGCGCCTGCGTTTCTTCGATCAGATCGACGGGAAAGTTGTCGAGCACAAGCTTGATCGGGCGCAGCACCGCAGTCGCGCGCGGTACCGTCGGTTCAAGATCATCGCGAAGCGCTTGCTCGAGCAATGCGTAGTCGATCCACTGCGGCGATTTGCTGACACCCGTGCGCTCCATGAAAAGCTGCATGCTCTGCGGCGTGTAGCCGCGCCGCCGCAGACCGACGATGGTTGGCATGCGCGGATCGTCCCACCCATCGACCAGCTTTTCGTCGACCATTTGAAACAGCTTGCGTTTACTTGTAACGACGTAGGTCACCGCCAGGCGATTGAACTCATGCTGGTGCGGCAATAGAAACGGATTCGCCTTGCCGAATTTTGCAAATGAGTCGAGTGCCGTCTGCAGTAACGGCGTGAAGCACTGCGTCTGCTCGCGGAGCAGCTTGAAAAACTCGTCGGCGCCGTGCGCCGCCAGTTCCGAGTTGTTGCTCCACGACGCGAACATCGCATCTGCCCGGCGCTCATAGCGGCTGGAGCCCAGCTTGTCGCGATACTGACTACACAGCACCGCAAACTCCCGTCGCGACTCGACGCCCGCGTCGTAAATTTCTCTGATCATGCGCTGCACCGCCTCGTACTGCGGCCGCCGCAGCAGAGGCACGATGCGTTCGAGCACCCAGTCATACCAAGGGCGCTGATCCTCAAACTCGAGCGTACAGATCGAATGCGTGATGTTTTCCAGCGCATCCTCGATCGGGTGCGCATACGCGTAAAGCGGATAGACCACCCACTTGGTGCCGGTCATGTGATGCTCGGCGAAGCGAATGCGGTACATCACCGGATCGCGCATGTTGATGTTGGGCGCCGCCATATCGATCTTCGCGCGTAGCACCATGCTGCCTTCGGCATGCTTACCGGCGCGCATTTCGCGAAACAGGTGCAGCGATTCTGCGATTGGCCGGTCCCGGTAGGGGGAATCGCTGCCGACCTGCGTCAGTGTGCCGCGATTGCTGCGGATCTCGTCGGCGCTTTGCTGGTCGACGTACGCGTAGCCAATTTCGATCAAGTATTCGGCAAAGCGATACATGTCCTCAAAGTAATCACTCGCGTGATACAGGTTGGACTCCGTGCCGTGCTCCCAGTCGAATCCGATCCAGCGCACCGATTCAAGAATCGAGTCGACAAACTCCTGGTCTTCCTTGACTGGATTCGTGTCGTCGAACCGCATGTGGCAGCGTCCGCCGAAATCGCGAGCGAGGCCGAAGTTCAGGCAGATCGATTTCGCATGGCCGATGTGCAGGTAGCCATTTGGCTCGGGCGGAAAGCGCGTGCGGATTTTCGCTGGATCATCGGGTGCGTGCTCCTGCACGCTGTATGCACCGGGTCGACCGGACCATCGACGCGGCTCGTACGTACCGCGCATCAGATCTTCGGTGATGATGTTGCGGATGAAGTTGGTAGCGGGGCCGCTCGATTTGTCGTCCGCTGCCTTGCTCTTGCCGCCGCCGGTGGCGGCCCGCCTGTCCATCAATTTATCCATCAATGACTAACGCGCCAACCAAATGACGCGCGATTGTAGCGATGGGTTGGGATTAGATCGGCGCTGTGCGCAGTTGCAACCAAGCGGCCGCTGCGCCGCTGACGTGCGCGCCGACTCTGCGTCGCACTTCGGCGTGATACGCGTTGAGCCATTTGACTTCATCATCACGCAACAGCGAGCGTTCAATAAGGCGCGTGTCAATCGGCGACAGCGTCAGCGTTTCGAATTGAAGAAACTCACCGAACTCGCTCGAACCATCGAGCACCGCCGGCACGTTGAGCACGAGGTTTTCGATGCGCACTCCCCAGCGCCCGGGACGATAGATGCCGGGTTCGTTTGACGTGACCATGCCGGGTTCCATTGCCGTCTGCGGCTCAGGCGGTAAATGCGGCGTGATGCCGTGCGGACCTTCGTGCACGTTCAGAAAATAGCCGACGCCGTGTCCGGTTCCATGACCAAAGTCCACACCGGCCGCCCATATTGGAGCCCGTGCAATCGTGTCCAGCATCGGACTACGCGTGCCGCGCGGAAATTTCGCCATCGATAGCGCAATCATTCCTTTCAGTACGAGTGTGTAATCGCGCCTTTGATCCGCAGTGGTTTCGCCCACCGGCACCACGCGCGTGATATCGGTCGTTCCGTATTCGTACTGGCCGCCGGAATCGATCAACAGCAGGCCGTTGCCGACCTGACCACGCATGCATATCGTGGCGTGCGAATCCTCGGTGGCGCGATAGTGCGGCAGCGCGCCGTTGGCGTTGAACCCCGCGATCGGATGAAAGCTAGGGCATACGTAACCGGGTCGTCGTTGACGCGACTCGATTACCTTCTGACCCACCGTCATCTCCGTGATCGTCTCTTGCCCGAGCGCGGCTTCGAACCACGAGAAAAACTCTGCCAGCGCTGCGCCGTCCTGTTCCATCGCGTGGCGTATGTGATTCGCCTCAGCGTCGGTCTTGCGGCTCTTCACGAGCGTCGACGGATTGATCGCTTCGATGATCTGCACGAAGTCGGGCACCCATTGCCGCAGGCCGTGCGTGATCCGGCGCGGATCAACCAGTAGCTTCGCGTCTGCAGGCAGCGTCTGCAGCGCTGTCGCCGCGTAGTCATAGCGCGCCAGGGCGATACTGTCCGCGGCCAGGCGAGATGCAAGCTTCGCGTTGACTTTTCCGTCGGCGACGAACAACGTGGATTTGTCCGCGTCGATCAGCAAATGCGCAACGAACACCGGGTTGTAGCTGACGTCGGTGCCCCGCAAGTTGGTGAGCCACGCTATGTCATCGAGCGTGGAGATCCAGTGGTGCGTAGCGCCGTGCTGCCGCATCTGCTGACGCACTGAGGCCAGCTTGTCGGCGCGTGAAGTTGCGGCAAACGGTGCGAGATGTTCGTACACCGGCTGCATAGGCAATGCGGCGCGGTCATCCCAAACGTCGTTGAGCAGATCGAGATCGGTGCGCAATTCGACGCCGCGCTCGCTCAGCGTCGATTGCAATGCGCGTGCACTTGCCAGTCCGAGCACTGCGCCGTCGACTGCGACTTGCGCACCTGGTGCCACGTGTTCAGCAAGCCAATCGAGATGCGCGGAGCTGCCAGCGCCGCCGATCTTCATCAACTCGATGCCGGTGCCTGCCAGTTGGCCTTCGGCCTGCGCCCAATAGCGGCTGTCAGCCCACACGCCCGCGAAATCCTCCGTAACCACCAATGTTCCAACCGAGCCGGTGAAACCAGAAAGCCATTCGCGGCCCTGCCAGCGCTCGGGCAAGTACTCGGAAAGATGCGGATCGCTCGAAGGCACGACAGCGGCGGCGATGTTCTGCCGCTGCATTACGCGGCGCAGCTTTTCTATGCGGGAGCGAACCGTGCCGCGTCGGGCGTCGATGGTGTCCATGGCGAGCTCTAGAGAAGCAAAATCGAAGTGTAAGGCGACGCACGCCTTGACCGCACGGGTCAGCGTACGTTCAACCGCTGCGACCACCCGGGAATTCTTCGCTCCATCGTGCGCTCAAGGTTTTCATGTACGCGCCTTCGAAACTCCTCATCCGGGTGCGCCACCCGCGCTGCTGTCGCGCGGAAAGCTCGAGTTTCGCCAGTCGTCGAAGCCGCAAGCGGGACGGAGCGCAGCTGGATCGCGAATACGTCGGTGCGATTCGCCGCATCGCCGCTGTTAGTTCGCACGTAAACAGGAACGAACACATTATTCGCGCTGGTCAGCGCCTGATAATCACCGATGAACAATCCGCGTGCGTTGGGGGCGGTTGCCATGTCAAACGCCGCGGTCAAGCGATTTTCCTGCCATGTCGCGCCATCAGCTGAGCGCGCGAAGATGAGCTCGGTAGGCAGCGTGGCCGGGTCAGATGTATTGGAGCGGAAGTCGTAGTACGTGACGCCGATGGTGCCATTAGCTCGCACGTGAACGCTCGGCGTGAATGCCTGCGACCCTGGCGCGGAATTGATTTGCAGCGGCGTGCTCCATGTCAGACCGGCGTCGATCGAGCGCGATAGCGCGATGCCGTCGCGCGCTCCGCCTGAAAACCGTGCGTCCTGCCAGACGACGAACAAATTGCCGTTCGGTGCGACCGCGATCTGCGCCAGGCCTGCGCCGTCGCGGATCGGCGTCGCGGTCTCAGGATCGCGTGCGCCGATCGAGAGCAGATCGGTCACTCGGATCGGCGCACTCCAGCTTCCGCCCTTATCAGTCGAACGCAGGACATTGAGTGTCGCGTTGACCCGGCCGCCCGCGCCCTCGTCGAGCTGAGTGAACAAGTTGATCAGCGTGCCGTTCGGCAGCACAACAATCAGATTACCGATCGTCTGACTGCGCGGGCCGGGATCGAATATTGAGCGCGCGCCTTCCCATGTGGTGCCGCCGTCGGTAGTGCGTGCAAAAATTGCAGGACCACCGCCGCTGGCAGCGAGTCGATCCCACACGGCGTAAACGTAGTTCGCATCGGTCGGATCGGCAGTGATGGTGTTCTTGTCATTAAAGAATAGAGAGCCATCGCGGATCAGTGTCGATGGGTTGCTCCATGTGCGGCCGGAATCAGTCGAGCGGCTCACCAGCATCGCGTTGACCGAGCCGGGAGCAAACGAAGCGCCTTGTGTCGCAAGCGCCATTTGATAGGCGTCGCCGTTCGGCGCGAACGTCACCCACGGGTCGGTAGCGCGTTCGTAGTCGCCACCATTGGCTGCATTACCACCACCGCAGCGCGTAAATGGAGCAGATGTGCGTGACCAGGTTGCACCGCCATCCAACGTGAAAGCAGTCAGCAAGCCATTGGCAAGTCCGCTCGACCAACGGTCCTGTTGCCATACCGCAACGATGTTGGCCGAATTAATCGGATTGACCGCCGCGTAGGGCTCGACCTCGGAATTGCGGTACTCGGTTCCGCCTAGGACTCCGCCGGTGCAGTTGGCCGCAAACGGTGTGTCGCTGGAGACACGGATGGCAGTGTCGGCGATCAGCGGCGGAAGTGCGACAGTCGGTGGCGCAGGAGCAGGAGGCATGGGTTGCGCCGGCGGCGGCGCCGAGTCCGAGCCGCCCCCGCACCCCGCCAGCGCAACACACATCACCGCGGCCCATACACAACGGCGACGCGCAGACGTCTCTGTCATCGACAGCTTCCAACAAGCGTTGAACGAGGCACATTCTGACAGCACGTTCGCATCGACTGAGACGATTAGCTATCTCGCGGGATACATACACGCAAACCATCATCCGGAAAAGACTTGTATTCAATGGTGTGAGCGGTCGATCACGGACGTCTCTTTTTTCCGCGCGTGCGCTACGCTGGAGCCGTGACCGAATTGCGTACGGCGATTGCATTCGATGGCCTCTGAACTAATTCGCAAAGCCAAGGTGCCCACACTGGTGGGCGACGCGGTAGGCATGGCTGCGGGGTGCGATCAATGTGGCGATTCGCTAGCAGGTTTGCGCGTCGTACGACGCCCCATCGGCGCAACGATGCGCGCTTTCTGCTGCAACGGCTGTGCGTTTATCGCGGAACAGCTGTTCCTGGCGCAGGCGGGCAGCAGAGACCGTGCTCTGCTCAACGCGTCGATCGCAGCGGAAGCCGAAGCGACATCCGCCGCAATCGAAGCCGCTACCGCTGCCGGCTCCCATCTGCAGCTTTCGATTCGCGGCATGGTGTGCGCTGCATGCGCGCTGATGATCGAACAAAGCGTCCGGATCGTGCCGGGCGTCGTCAAGGCCAGCGTCGATTTCGCCACGCATACGGCATATATCGCTTTCGATCCGAAACAGGTTACGCGCGGCGAGTTGCAGCGTGCGATCGAGCGCGCGGGGTATGACGCCGGGCGAGTCCCGCGCGATGATGCGCGTATCGAAGCACAGGTGCGCCGTGTTGATCTTTTGCGTGTCGTGATCGCGTGGCTGGCGGCAACGCAGGTGCTGATGCTTTCGCTGCCGCTGTATGTCGCAGGCCCCGCGGCAATTGGTCCGGAAATCGAGCGGCTGCTGCAGGGTGCAAGCTTCGTACTGATCCTGCCCGCGCTGCTTTTTTCGGCGCAGCCGCTGTATCGCGCCGCATGGAGCCAGCTTCGAATGTGGCGCATGGCCGCGATCGGCCTTGAGTTGCCTGCCGTAACGGCGATCAGCGTCGCAATCGGCGCGAGTGCGTTTGCCGCGATCATGGGGAGCGGTGCGATTTACTTCGATGCTGTGGCTCTGGTGATTGCGTTTGCAATTACATCGCGCTGGGTGCTCGCGGGCGGTGTGTGCATCGCGCGCGCCCACGTGGAAGCGGCGCGCCGCCAGTCGACCAGTGCGCTGCGACTAGTCGCGTTTCCGTCGTCGCTCGCGACTGAATCGGTGACTGCACAACAGTTGAAGCCGGGCGCACGAGTGCTGGTGCCGCCGGGCGAGGCGGTGCCGTCGGACGGCGTCGTGGTGCACGGTCGCTCGAGTTCATCGCAGGCATCCCTGACCGGCGAGTCGTTGCCGGTCGAAAAATCTGCCGGCGCACCGGTTCTTGCAGGCGCGATCAATTTGGATCAACCACTCGTAATCGAGGTTGGACGCAGCGGCACGGAGTCAAGCTCGCTCGCTCTACAGCGGATGGCTGAAGAAGCTGGGCGCGAGCGCCCGCGCACCGACGAGCTAGCCGCGCGCTTCGCTGCGCCTTATCTGTGGCTGATGGCCGCAGCGGTGCTGTTGACTTTGCTTGGTTGGTTGCTGGTCGATCCTTCGCGTGCAGTAGCAAGCGTTATTGCAGTATTGATTGCGGCGTGCCCGTGTGCATTACTGCTGGCATCGCCGGCGGCCACGGCGGCGGCGCAATCTGCGCTTGCGCGACGCGGCGTGTTGGTCGCGCGCAGTTGCGCAATCGAAGCGCTGGCAAGTGCAGATCTGTTGGCCTGCGATAAGACCGGCACGCTGACGACCGGAGAGCCTCGTTTGCTGCGTCAGTTGCTGCTGCGCACGGCAGATCCCGAATACACACTAGCGATCGCCGCGGCGATGGAGACGCTGTCGACGCACCCATACGCGCGCGCGTTGATAGGCGCTGTGCAGTCGCTCGGCAAGTCCTTGCCGCCGCTGACAGATGGACGCGTGGAAGCGTCCGCTGGCATCGAAGCGACAGTTAGCGGCCGCCGTTACCGGCTTGGCAAGATGGAGTTCGCGCTTGTCGACAAGCAGACGGCGCAGCGTGCCGACGTGGCGGCGATCGCAGCGCGCGAGGGATTACACGCGGCGAGCATGTTGGTGCTCGCGGACGCTGAGGGAGCCGTCGCCCTTTTTGTATTCGGCGAGCGCCTGCGAGACGACGCGGCGTTGATGATCGACACCGTTGCTGAACGCGGTGTCGAGCCGGTATTGCTCTCGGGGGACCGGCGTGCGCCGGTGCACGCGGTTGCCGCTTCGCTCGGCATCGAGCGTGCGCTCGCGCATCAGACTCCGCACAGTAAGTGCGAGTGGATTGCCGCCCAGCAGCGCGCCGGGCACAGAGTTGCGATGTTGGGCGACGGCATCAACGATGCGCCTGCGCTGGCGCGTGCCGATGTCTCGATTGCGTTAGGCGATGGCTCTGCTACTGCGCAGCAGCGCGCCGATGTGATCGTGCAATCGTCGCGGCTGGCAGACATCGAATACGCGTTTACGGTGGCACGCCGGGCGATGCGCCTCGCGCACCAGAACCTCGGCCTGGCTCTGGGATGCAACCTCAGCTTCGTCGCACTCGCCGCGCTCGGAATAACGTCGCCGGCGGTCGCGGTGGCGGGCACCGCGGGCAGTACCCTGCTCGTACTCGGAAACGGCGCGCGACTGCTGCGCAGCGAAGACATTCGCCAAGGCGAAACAAGGCGTAAGCGAGCCGCTCGGCTGGGCCTAAGCGCAAAAACCTGATTGTCGGGTTGTTGTATCCCGGGGGCTGCGTACGTCAGCTTCATCGCGCAAGTATCATCGGGCGCTTGAAGAGTGGCGCGCCACACGCCTTGCGGTTATGAAAAGCGCAGATATTCGCGAAAAATTCCTGCGGTATTTTGAATCGAACGGCCACACGATCGTGCGTGCGTCGAGCTTACTTACGGCGTCCGACGACCCGACACTGCTGTTCGTCAATTCCGGCATGGTGCAGTTCAAAGACGTGTTCACAGGGCGCGAGAAGCGGCCGTATACGCGCGCGACCACGTCGCAGAAGTCGCTGCGCGCCGGCGGCAAGCACAACGATCTTGAAAACGTCGGCTACACCGCGCGGCATCACACGTTTTTCGAGATGCTCGGCAACTTCAGCTTCGGCGATTACTTCAAGCGCGATGCAATTCGCTTTGCATGGCAGCTGCTGACCGAGGTGTACGGGCTGCCGAAAGAGAAGCTTTGGGCTACGGTTTACATCGATGACGACGAGGCCTACGACATCTGGACGAAGCAGATCGGGGTGCCGCCTGAGCGGGTCGTGCGCCTAGGCGATAAGGCCGGCCAGCCGAAGTATGTCTCGGACAACTTCTGGCAGATGGCCGATACCGGACCCTGCGGGCCGTGCAGCGAAATCTTTTACGACCATGGGCCGGAAGTCGAAGGCGGCCCACCAGGTTCACCCGATGCCGAGGGCGACCGCTACATAGAAGTCTGGAACCTTGTGTTTATGCAGTTCGACCGCGATGCTTCCGGCGTGCTGTCGCCGCTGCCGCGGCCTTGCGTCGATACCGGCATGGGGCTCGAGCGGCTGGCAGCGGTGCTGCAGCGCGTCCACTCGAACTACGACATCGATCTGTTTCAGAGCCTGATCAAGGCGGCGGCGCGTGAAACGCGTGCTAAGGATCTGCACAACAATTCGCTTAAGGTCATCGCCGATCACATTCGCGCGTGTTCCTTCTTGATCGCCGACGGCGTGATTCCGGGCAATGAAGGCCGGGGGTACGTGCTTCGCCGGATCATTCGCCGTGCTCTGCGGCACGGTTACAAGCTGGGGCGAACAGAGCCGTTCTTTTTCAAAATCGTCCAAGATGTGGCGACCGAGATGGGCGCGGCGTATCCAGAGCTGATTGAGCAGCAATCACGCATCGAGTCCGTGCTGAAGCAGGAAGAAGAGCGCTTCGGCGAAACGCTCGCCAACGGAATGAAGATTCTTGATGCCGCTCTAGGCCAGATGAAATCGGGCGACGCACCGATGCTCGACGGCGAAACCGTGTTCCTGCTGTACGACACGTACGGATTTCCGGTCGATTTGACAGGTGACATCTGTCGCGAGCGCGGTGTGGCAATCGATCACGCCGGCTTCGGCGAGGCAATGGAGCGGCAGCGCGGGCAGGCACGCGCGGCGGCGCGCTTCAAGCTTGCGAGCGGCTACGAATACGCGGGCGACAAGACGCGCTTTACGGGTTATTCATCGCTCACTGAAGACGCCAAAGTAATCGCTTTGTATCAAGAAGGTGCGCCGGTGCGGCACTTAATTGCAGGCAGCGAGGGCATCGTCGTGTTGAACACGACGCCGTTTTATTCGGAATCGGGCGGGCAGGTCGGCGACCAAGGCGTGCTCGAAGCGATCAGCGATCAGCGCGTTGTTCGTTTCGCGGTTGCCGATACGCAAAAGATTCAGGCCGACGTGTTCGGCCACCATGGCAAGCTCGAATCGGGCACGTTGAACGTCGGCGATACGGTGCAGGCCAAAGTCGACGCACTGGCGCGCGAGCGCACGCGCAATAATCATTCGGCGACGCATCTGATGCATACCGCGCTGCGCGGTGTGCTCGGCAAACACGTGCAGCAGCGCGGTTCGCTGGTCGATTCTGAGCGCACGCGGTTCGATTTTTCGCACGACAAGGCCATGACGCCGGAGGAGATTCGGAAAGTCGAAGATCTGGTCAACACCGCGATCCGCTCAAATGCACAGGTATCGGCCAATGTGATGAAGTACGACGACGCGATCAAGGCCGGTGCACTCGCCTTCTTCGGCGACAAGTACGGCGACGAAGTGCGCGTTTTGCAGATGGGAGATCACTCGACTGAGCTCTGCGGCGGCACGCACGTCGCGCGCACCGGGGACATCGGCTTTTTCAAGATCGTTTCCGAGAGCGGTGTTGCAGCCGGTGTGCGCCGCGTAGAAGCGGTCACCGGCCGCAGCGCTGTGGACTACGTGCAGGCGCTTGACCGCGACCTGCAGCATGCGGCGTACTTGTTGAAGGCGCCGACGTCCGAAGTCGTGCAGAAGATCACGCAGATCCAAGACAACGTCAAGTCGCTCGAGCGCGAGCTGGCGCGGTTAAAAAGCAAGCTGGCCGCGTCCAAGGGCGACGACCTCGCTTCCCAGGCGATCGACGTCAATGGGGTCAAGGTGCTCGCGGCGTCGCTCGATGGCGCCGATGCGAAGTCGCTGCGCGAGACGATGGATCAGTTGAAAGCCAAGCTGAAGAGCGCGGTGATCGTGCTGGGTGCGGTCGAAGGCGATCGCGTGCAGCTCGCGGCCGGTGTGACCGCAGATACGATTGCCAGAGTGAAAGCGGGCGACCTCGTGAACTATGTTGCGCAGCAGGTCGGGGGCAAGGGCGGCGGTCGGGCCGATATGGCAATGGCTGGCGGCAGCGATCCGAGCAAGCTTCAGGGTGCGCTCGCAAGCGTGCAGTCGTGGGCGCAGCAGCGGCTGTAGCTGAGTATCGGCGCGCGTCGCCGACCGACGCGGCTGCGCTGTTTCGCCTGATGAGCGACCGTGAGGTCTTTGCCGGCACATTGCAGATGCCGTTTCCGAGCACGGAAGCATGGCGCAAACATCTGGAGGAGCAAGTCGAGCAGCATGACAGCTTGCATCTGCTTGCGATCGACGATGGCCAAGTCATTGCAAGCGGCGGGATTCATAGCGTTAGCGTCAGAATGCGCCGACGCCATGCGGCAGGTCTTGGCATCTGTATCGCACGCGAAAGGCAAAAGCAGGGCGTTGGATCAGAAATGATGAAGCGCCTGCTCGACTGGTCCGACAATTGGGCCGGTTATCTGCGCATCGAACTGAACGTGTTTACCGACAATGAACGCGCGATCGCGTTGTATCGGCGCTTCGGCTTCGAAATGGAAGGCACGCATCGCGCGCACGCGCTACGCGACGGCGTATACGTTGACACGCATACGATGGCACGCTTTCACCCGAATCCGCCGCAGGTGCCGCGGTAGCTCCAACAATCAAGAACGGAATTTCAATGCGAACACTTCTGGTGCTGTGTTTGTTTCTTTCGACGACCGGGTGCGCAGTTGTAGCGGTCGGTGCAGCGGTCGGCTCCGCTGCCGTGGCCGTCGGCTCCGCCGCAATATCGGTCGGCACCACCGCCGCGGGTGTCGCCACCGATGCGGTCGTCGGTACCGCCAAGGTGATCGGCAGCGCGGTTACACCGGGCGATGAGAAGCCCGCGACAAAATAGGAGCGGCGATGCTGGTTAGCAATCTGGAACTCGTTCCCGGTCGTCGCATCGTTGCTCATTACGGCATCGTGCAGGGCAGCACCGTGCGCGCAAAACACGTCGGCAAGGACATTTTCGCCGGACTGAAAAACATAGTCGGCGGCGAGCTGAAGGGATACACCGAGCTGATGCAGGAAGCGCGGCACGAAGCTGTTGAACGCATGATCGCCGAAGCGCAGTCAATGGGCGCGAACGCAATTTTGAACGTGCGTTTTGCGACAAC
>DATLOA010000038.1:0-5661 GCA_035536515.1 Burkholderiaceae bacterium
GGTGTTGTAGAGCCTGAAGTCTCTGTGGTCTATCGCTTCGCGCTGGCTGCAGCCATTCTCTTTGTCTGGTGTGCTGCACGTGGGCAACGTCTGACGTTCCAACCGCGAACGCATGCATGGTTGGCGCTGCAAGGCTCGACCCTCTTCGGGCTTAACTATGTGGGCGTTTACCTGGCCGAGCGTTATGTCGCGTCTGGCCTAGTTGCGGTGGCGTTTTCAACGCTCGTGTTCATCGTGCCGATTTCCTCGCGGCTCGTGTTTGGTACTCCGGTGCCGCCCCGTGTCGCACTGGGCGCGGTGATTGGCGTAGCCGGAGTTGCGTCCTTGTTTCTGCCGGAACTGCGTGCCGCCGCCGTTGGCGGAGCCGCCGCGCTAGGCGTCGCATTTGCGCTCGGCTCAACGGTCATTGCAGCCATGGGCAACCTGGTGACGGTTCGCCTGCAGAGTGACAAAGTACCGACGGTCAGCGGTACAGCCTGGGGTATGAGCTACGGCGCGCTGACGGCGGCAGCGATTGCGTGGATTAGCGGTTCAGCGTGGACGTTCGACTGGGGCTTCGAATATGTAGCCTCGCTCGTTTACTTGTCGGTCTTCGGCAGCATCATCGCGTTCGTCACCTACTTCAAACTGCTCGAACGCGTGGGTGCAAATCGCGCGAGTTTCACGGCGGTCGCGATTCCTGTTGTCGCAATGGCACTGAGCACGGTGTTCGAAGGTTATCAATGGACAACCACAGCTGCATTCGGGGCTGCACTCGCATTCGCGGGAAACTATTTAGCACTCAGCGCTAAGCGTTAACTCAACGCGCGAGATCGGCTCGGCGACCCCGACTTGCGCGCGGAGTAGAACAACTGCGCGCCAAACTGCAGGGCCCTGCGCGAGCGTGTCCAGCAGTTGGAGAATCGCGGCCCACTCGGCCAAGCGCGAGTCCGTGCAGTGGAACATGAGCGCCCCATGCCGTGTCGCGATGCGCGCAACACCCAAGTGAGGTGTTGAGCGAACGGCGAACGAGGCGCCGTCGCAATTCGGCACTTGCTGAATCTGATTCGCGCTGTATTACAAAGCCTGCGGCTCCGTGACGTCGTCACTGGGTGGTGCAAACGTTCCCAACGTCAGCGGTTCCGCAGTCTCGCTTGAAGCTAGGCTCTGCAGAAAGGATATAAAAGCAGCGACCGACACGCCCGCGCTCGGCGGGATCTCAGAGGCCGGTGACGGAGCCGGACCAGGAGGTGAACCACTGTCATCGTTTGAACTACCACACCCTGCCGCGCCGATCGTCGAGACGACGATCGCTGCAAAAATAATCTGTCGTTTTCTTAACATCGCGCTTCCTAATTAAACGAGCCGGGAATCGGCGTGTTGAAGTACGGGAACGCGGGTCTGAAGTTGGTTGCATTTCTGCGCACACCGTCGGTAAACGGCTGTCCACCCGAAGGAGCCACGGCGGGGCCGCAGCCCACGCCGAGCGTGTCGGTAGGCCCGGTCAACACGCACAACGCGCCCATCGCCACGCGCAACGTGACATCAACGACGTCGTCGCCTGGCCGCCGGCCGTTCGGAAATCCGGCGGCATCCATGCCGGCCACTCCAAGCGGACTCTGCGACGCCAAAGGCGTGGCGGGCGTGGACGTATTAAGCCGCATCAGTTCCGACGGCACGACGTTGGCGGGGCGATTGACTCCGACCAAGCCGGTCAAGAATGCAGCCACCAGGTCGGTGCGCGGGAAGTTGGTCGGCGCGGTCACGCCAGGAAACAAGCTCTGCACCAGCGTGGGAAGGGTCGGGTTGGTCACATACTGAAGAAATTGCGCGTCGTTCCTCGGCTTCGAGGCGTTGAATTTGTCCTTGTCGTCCAAGCCAATCACGACCTCGTTGACCAGTGGCATGCCGACGCGCGAAATCTGCGTCCACGCGCCGCCACTTTTAACGACACCGTTGATCGACGTGCCAGGCGAAGGATCGAGCAGACGCCCCTGCCGCAAGCTCGCGGTCGTAAACGCGCCGATGACGGGATCGCTCGCCGTCAGGCAGGTGATCGGCAGCTCGAGCGCGATGCTGCTGATGTTTTTGAATTCGAGATCGTTGTTCTTGCCGGTCTCCGAGCCGAGAGGGTCGTAGTTGAATAGGTCAAAAATATCGCCGACTGCGATGAAGAACGGCTCCTTTCGCTGGCCGACAAACATGCGGCCGTTGGCGCAGCCGGGGATCGCGATGTCGTAGGTGTGCAATGCCGCGTACGCGTCGTAAGCGGCGGGAGCGCCGAGGGTTTTTTCGCCGACGTAATCAAGTGGCTTATCAAAGACGTTGGCCCCTCCGGTCGCATTGGTGACGCGGCCGCTGCGAGTGCCGCTACGCCGATCGCCGCGCACGACTTCAACCGTGTACGTCTCGCGCCGATTCAGCGTGGGCGGATTGACTCCGGACACCGGCCCGGAATAGATCAGCGGTATGCGCACGTTCTGGCCGCCGACCGGCAATGAAGCGCCTTTTGACGTGTTGGTAAAGCGAAACTGGAACGTGATGTCTTCGCGGCCATCACCGTTGTTGTCGAAATGAATTTCGTACAGCGCGTTCTCATTGAACGGATAAAAGATCGGTCCGCCCTGCGGGTCTTGGAACGGGATGTAGTTGGCGATGGCGGTAACAAAGCCCGACCGCCCCGGCTCATAGCTTCGAAACATGTATAGGTCGGTGCCGTCAACGCTCGGCTGATGGCTTATAAACGGTGCTTCGCGGTGGCTGGACGCTAGGGCGGTCCCGCTGATCGCGACCGCCAGCGCGGCTGCTGTATAGCGAAAACCCCGGCGTCGGTAGGTGGAATTCTTGAGTCTCATATCGTCTCCAAATCTATAAGGTGCTACACCCCGCCTCGATCAGCTGGCACCGCATTCAGCAACCACACTGCGATGCGTAGCGCCAATGCCGACCTTCTGTGCGGCTCTGATCACAGCATCGCACCGTGCGGAGGCAATAGGGGGCGGTAGAGGTCACAAGTTCTTAACATCTGACGAAACAAGTGTTTTACCGATTGACATGACGGGCACGGCATTCGCTATGGCGTTTAGCAGATACAAAATTCGGAATGACGCTAGCAGAAAAGACGCCCGCAAATACACGAGTTCTCGTCGTGGAGGACGACGCTGACATCGCGCGCCTGATTGAAATGCACCTGACCGACTGTGGCTTTGAGGTCACGGTGGTGCGCGATGGCGTTCTTGCCGAAGCTCTATCAAGCAAAGAAAGTTTCGCGCTGATCACGCTCGACCTGTCCCTGCCCGGAATCGACGGCATCGAACTGTGCCGGCGCATCCGTCATCGCAGCGGGTACACGCCGATATTGATGCTGACCGCGCGATCTGGGGAGCCCGATCGTGTGCTTGGCCTAGACCTGGGCGCCGACGATTATCTGACGAAGCCTTTCAGCATGCGCGAGTTACAAGCGCGGGTGAAGGCTCTTTGCCGCCGCATTCATTCGCTGTCTACGCAAGTTAGCGGTGGGCCATCTCCAACCATTCGGCACGGCAAGCTGGTGATGGACGTCGAACGCAGAGAGGTGACGATTGAGGGCAAGCCCGTGCAGCTGCGCGCAAAGGAGTTTGCCTTGTTGCGTGAGTTTGCAATGCATCCTGGCAAGGTCTACAGCCGCTCGGCTTTGCTGGAGGCAGTCTGGAAATACACGCACGAGGGCTATCGGCACACTGTGAACACACACATCAATCGGTTACGCATGAAAATCGAAAAGGATCCGTCGCGCCCTTCGCTGATTCGAACGGTGCACGGCGTTGGCTATCAACTAGTGCCGGATTTGCTTACGTCTGCTTCGCCATAGCGGCGCAACCCGCGCGCATGCTGCACACGCTTTCCGGCAGACTGGCGCTGCTTTGTTGCACGATGGTAATTGTGGTTCTAGCCTATGGCGTGCTGACGTTTCGCACGTCGCAAGCACATTTGGATGAAGCCAACCAGAAACTGAATCGGGATCTGGCGCGCCACTTGGTCGAAACAAACAAACTCTTCAAGGGAGATGAGTCCAGTCGACGCGCGCTATCAAAGCTCTTTGTTGACGTGAGGTCGGCCAATCCGAACATAGAGATCTATCTGCTTGATGCCGACGGCACCATTCTCACGCACTCCGCCACGGAAGACCGCATCGCACGCCGCGTAGTCGATCTGGCGCCGGTGCGGAAATTTCTTACCGGTGATCCGATGTTTCCACTAATGGGAGACGACCCACATCATCTCTCCCGGCCAAAAGTTTTTTCGGCGGCCCCGATTCCGCTGCAAGGCGCGCCAGAAGCGTATTTGTACATCGTCCTAGGCGGCGAAGAATATGAATCGATCGCCGACATGCTTGCCGAAAGCCGGCTTCTTCGCACCAGATTGTTCGCGGTTTTATTAGCGGCGGTACTGCTTTTTGCCTGGTGCGTGTTGTTTTGGTCGATCATGCGCCGCCTGCGGCAGCTCAATACGCGTGTCGAGCAGTTTCGCCGCACCACGCTCGCGGCGTCGGCGCCTGATAGTCATTTAACTTCGGCTGCGGGCGACGAGATCGATCAACTCGATGCCACCTTCGCGCAGATGGCGGAACTAATATCTAAGCACGTGCACGACTTGAAGCAAACGGATCGACTGAGGCGCGAGTTGATTGCAAATGTGTCTCACGATTTGCGTACACCATTGACGGCTCTAGACGGTTATCTCGAAACGCTGATGATTAAAGGCGCCGAGTTAACACCCGTGCAGCGACGCGATTATCTCGAAACCGCGGCGCGCAGCAGCCAACGTCTCGGCAAGCTTGTCTCTGAACTTTTCGAGCTCGCAAAACTGGAATCGCGCGCGCTGCCGCTTGAGCTGGAAGTGTTTTCGTTCGCTGATTTGGCGCAGGACGTTGCGGAGGAATTTCGCCTGATCGCCGAGCAAAACGGCATACACCTTCGCACGCGCATAGACGACGATCTGGAGCCAGTCCGTGGCGACATTCAAATGATGGAACGCGTGCTGGAAAATCTGCTGCAGAACGCGATTAACCACACGCCGGCTATGGGAGAGGTGACGCTCGCGGCGCAGCGCGATTCCGGCCTCATTAGAGTCTCAGTCGCCGATACTGGATGCGGAATAGCTAAGGAAGATCTGCCTTACATCTTCGATCGCTTTTACAAAGTAAGAGCAGGTGCACTTGAGAATAATCAGGGTGCCGGTCTGGGTTTAGCGATTGCAAAGCGCATCATTGATCTCCATGGGACCGCGATCCACGCTACCAGCATTATGAGCATGGGAACCACATTCACGTTTAGCTTGCAGACGTCTGCTTTCATACGCGATGGGTCAGGCGCACCGGCGTACGCGACGTCAGCTTAGCTCGTGCATAGCTACGGCTAGCGCTGACTGAATACGCGAGCCGCTCCGACTCGCTCAGGCCAGCGGCCCCTTCGGAAAGTAATGCGCGTAGGCGTCGGTCTGGCTCACCTGCACGTTGTTATGCCAGTACATCACGCGCTTCGCCCAAGCCTTCTGCGATTCAATCACCTTCGCGAACAGCGGGTTCGCGCTCGAGTGGCGCTCAATCACCGCGTCCCACGCCTTGAGTTGCGCGTTCAGAATCGACTTGGGTGTCCGATACACCTTCACTTTGTCCTTGGTTTGCACTTCGATGTAGTCCTG
>DATLOA010000039.1:0-2960 GCA_035536515.1 Burkholderiaceae bacterium
GTCCTGACTTGATGCAGGGATCGCGTTCATCCGATTGATCTCGTGCGTACCGGCGCGCGCGCGCATCACCGGTGCGAGGTTTTCGCGCAGCGCGTAGTCGTAGCTCAGCCCGAGCGCATTGACGCCGGGTGCAAGCGACGGCTCGTCGGCCACCGATTCGACCGCGTGCCCGTCGACGTACACGCATGGCCGCGAGCGGCGCAGCGATTCCCGATAATCCTGCGACGACATCAGCATGGCTTGTCCTCACCTAGACTGCGTCACACAATTATGCCGTCACCGTCACTGCAATGAACGCGACTCCGGCTCCACGCCTGCAGCTGGTCGACGCACTCCGCGGCTTCGCAGTGGCGCAGATGATTGTCTATCACTTCATCTACGACCTGGCCTACTTCGGCTGGATCGAACTGGTGATGACGCGCGATCAACCGTGGACAGCGTGGCGCACCGCGATCGTCACGCAGTTTCTGCTGCTGGTCGGCGTAAGCCTTGTGCTGCGTACGTCTTTTAAACCATCGGCGGGTGATTTCTGGAAGCGCTGGGCGCAGATCGCGGCGGCTGCGTTGCTGGTTTCAGTGGGCAGTTGGCTCGTGTTCGGTCAGCGTTTCATCTACTTCGGAATCCTGCATTTCGTCGCTGCGGCGCTGTTGATCGCGCGGCCCCTGTTGATTCTCAACGCTTGGAATATCGCTCTCGGCGCCGCGTGCGTCGCGATCGGACTGATCTACACGAACCAATTTTTTGATATGCCACCGGCAACGATCGTCGGCTTCATGACGTTTAAGCCTCGCACTGAGGACTACGTGCCCCTGTTTCCGTGGCTTGGAGTCGTCCTGATCGGCGCCGGACTAGCGGCCCTTTGGCGAAACACGCAATGGGGAGTTTCGAACGCACTGCTTTCGCTGAATGAACGCGCGCCACGCTGGCTGCTGTTTCTCGGTACTTGGGCGCTCACTGTTTATTTAGTGCATCAACCGATCATGCTGGGTTCCATGACGCTGCTTCGAAAACTCGGCGTCTAGGCAAGGTGCGAAATGGCACCCGCTGCTCACCAACAAGTCATTCAAGACTGCTCGGTGCGAATGCCAGCCAGGTTCGACCCCGCGCGCGTTCCGCCACAAATGTATCTTGGACGACGTTGGTCTTGTACGTGACGAACACTTTCTCTCGCACGTTGGACAGCCGCTCGGGCCTGAAGATTGCGGCATTGATTCCATCGCAGCGCGCGGACTTCACAAGCAGGCCGCTCAAGTCCTGCTCGTGCACGATGCGGCCGACCTGGTGCGTGAACGTGTAACTGTCGCGGCGTACCAGGTCTGGGAATTCGGCGTGCTTGCCGCGCAGATCGATCAAAAGCGCGTCACAGCGCACATCGCATACGCGGCGATCGGTAACAATGACACGATCAAGCTCGCCATAACTGTCGAGCAGGAAGCGGCGCCAATGATGCGCGGTTTCGTACACAGTCGTTTCGACTTCGAGGGCGCCATACCACACGCCGTAGCGCGTGCCATCCGAAAAACGTGTCGATTGCCAATGCGAGGCATCGAAGCTGTAGCTGATGACGCTGCCGTAATCAAACGGGCGCGTAGCCAGCGCCGCGGTGGTCGGAATGCGCCCGCTTTCTTCTGCCGCAACCGCAACCGCCCAGTCGGCGGGATTTTCGGCCAAATCGTCGAACAGATTCTGCGAGCGACGGATGCCCGGAATATTTCTAATCAGGTCGCCATGAAACTCGGCGTTGGCAGACAGCAAATCACTAGCCACGCTGAAAATCTAGATACCGCCGCACGGCAAGCAGACCCTCGAACCCTTTTTCGGCGATTAAATCCACCGGGCGCGCACCGAGACGCCGATTGAATTGCGTCATCCAGCCGTATGCCAGGTCTCGATCGTAGGGAAACAGAATACGCAGCGACTTGTGAATACCGAGCAAATGACCCGCGCGATCGAGCAGGTCACGGCTGTCGGCCAACGGCTCGCCTTCACGATAACGGGCGAGCGTGCTGCGGCTGGTGGTGGAAAGGCCGAGCAGTGCCGACTGTTCAACGGCGGTCAAGCTCCAGTGCTCCAGCAGCTTGGTGACCATCGCAGCCAACCGGCTACGCGCGTCGCGGCTGCCGACGTCAATGTCGGCGCGCGGAATTTCTCGTTGCGGCAGAGCAGCCATGAATTTATCTATTAAAACAACTCTGTACGAAATGGTACGCGAAACGTACCAATATAACCAAGGTTTGTCAACGTCCCGCGAGGAGCTCCACTCACTACTCAGCCTTCCGAATGCTGATCACCCCGGGGTCGCGGCGCAGCCATTCGGGCTGCAGCGTGATGTGATCAATATGAAAGTTGCGGTTCAGCGTCTGCTGCGCCTGCTGCAATATCGCCGGCCAGCGCTCGATGTCATCGACCAGCACGTGCGCCGATAGCGCCGCCCTGCCAGGAACCATCGCCCAGACGTGCAGGTCGTGCACGGAGACGATGCCGGGCAGTTTCGCAAGTGTCGCGCCCACCGCCGCGTAATCGACGCCAGCGGGCACGCTGTCAAGCAGCACGAAAGTGGTTTCCTTCAGCACGCCGTATGTCGAGCGCACGATCAACGCGGCGACTAGCAGCGATAACACCGGATCGGCGATCAGCGGTCCGCCGAAATAAATAATCGCGCCGGCCATGATCGCGGCGACCGAGCCAAGCAGATCGCCAAGCACGTGGATCAACGCCGCGCGAATGTTGACATTGTCGCGATCGCGCGACAGCGTCCACGCCACCAGAATGTTGACTAGCAGTCCGATGCTGCCAACACCGATGACCGCCAAAGCTTGCACCGGCACCGGCGCATTGATGCGGTTGAACGCCTCGATCGCGATCCACAGCACCACGGCCACCATGAACAGCGCATTTACAAATGCGGCGATAACTTCGACGCGAGCCAGACCGAACGAATGCCGCTCGGAAATCGGGCG
>DATLOA010000040.1:0-2454 GCA_035536515.1 Burkholderiaceae bacterium
AATCAGCGCGGTGTCCTCAAGGTTGACTTGCCGATTGATGCGCCAGTTCAAGTAGCGAGCCGCCTTCATCTCCCGTCGCTGGTCAGGAATCGCGTAGTTGACCTCACGGATCACCGTGCGTGTGGGTGACACGGGCACAAACTGCATGAAGTCGATTTGGTCGGGATAGATATCAAACGCGACGTTGGGCCAAAGCTTGAAGTACAGCCATTGGCGCTGCGCTTGTTCGGACAGGTGTTCGACCTGCGGCAGCACGCGTTGATACATGCGCTCGGACCATTTTGCGGACGACTGCTCCGTCAGCACACCCCACATCTTATCGACGTACTCGTTGGCCTCGACGCCGTAGCTGCGGCCAAAAAGCCGCGTCAAGCCCGGATGCGCCACGGCGATGTGCTGCCCGTCCGAATAGTTGTCGGCGACGTTCTTCCAGTTAACGGTGCGCGGCCTTAGCGTGACGCGACCGAGCGCGCGCAAATCTTCGAAGCGATACGGTGTGATCAGTTCGTCATACGGCGCCATCATCGCTGCAACCGAAGGTCCAGTGCCTGACAGCCGAACGAAGATGAAGCTTTTCCATACCTCGAGGTCGACGGCGGTGAGTCCATGCACCTCCATGTCGAGATCCGCGTAGTCACTCTTGCCTGGCACGCCGATCAGTTGCCCGTCGAGCCCGTATGTCCATCCGTGATATGGACAGGTAAAGCGCTTCGCGCAACCCGCCGCTTCGCCAACCAATCGCGACCCGCGATGACGGCACACGTTGGTGAAGGCGCGCACGTGCATGTCATCACCACGAATAACGAGAATGCTTTCGTTCAGAAACTCGAACGTGTGCCAGTCACCTAGGCTCGGGAGGTCGCTTGTGTGACACACCACCTGCCAACTCGGCCGCATCACGCGATCCATCTCAATTGCAAAAAATTCAGGATCGCGATACGTCCACGCCGGCAGGCTCCAGCCTTCTTCCGAATCGAGGCTCATGGGTGTACTACTGCCGTTACACCAGCACGAGCCGCCGGTCAAGCGTAGCGCTGCTCCAGTTCGCTGAATTTTGCTGCGTCGAGAACCCGCTGCCGCTCCGCGAACATCATCAGCTTTGATTCAATCCCGGCGATCGACCCGGTGTCGTGCAAATGCGCGAGCACCTGTTGCATCGCCAGCAGCGATGCCTGCAGTGCCGCGTTGGCATAAAGGACGACGGCGTAGCCTGCCTGCGCCAACTCTTCGCGCGGGAGCAGCGGCGTCTTGCCGCCGATCACCATGTTGCATAGATGAATGCCCGGCACCTCGCGCGGAATCGCGAGCAGCTCTTCCTTGGTTAGCGGCGCTTCGACGAACAGAAAATCGGCACCTGCCTCCTGGTACGCACGAGCGCGGTCGAGCGCGGCCTCGAACCCTTCGACCGCGCGCGCGTCGGTGCGCGCGAGAATCATCAGATCAGGATCCTCACGCGCATCCACTGCGGCCTTGAGCTTCGACACCATTTCCTGCTTTGGAATTACATCCTTGCCTTCAAAGTGGCCGCACCGCTTCGGAAATGTCTGGTCCTCGAGCATGATCGCATTGGCACCGGCACGCTCGAGCAGCTTTACGGTGCGGCGCGCATTGATCGCGTTGCCGAAGCCGGTGTCTGCATCGGCGAGGATCGGGATGTTGACCGCGTCACGGATGGCCGCAACGTGCGCCGCAAGCTCAGTGACCGACACCAGCCCTATGTCCGGCATGCCGAGATAGGTATTGGCGACCGCGGCACCGCTCACCATCATCATTTTGTATCCGGCGGCTTCGATCATGCGCGCCGCAAGGGCGTTGGCCGCGCCCGGCATGATGTGTCCGGCGCCCGCGACCAACTCGCGCCGCAAGACTTTACTAAGAGACTCCGTCATTCGAATTTCATATGCATGGCCGGCGATCGTGAGAAGTATGGCACTCCGACAAGCGACTCACTGAGCGTCGGCCAAGGCACCCGTCCTTTCGCCCTCCCGGCGAAATTTAGCCAGCGCGAGCGCGCGGTAGATCCCGTGAACGAATTTGCCATAGGGAAGCAGCAGAAAAAGTGCCAGCACGGGCCCGAGGTGAAGCGCGAGCAGCGCGGGCATCCAGGTCGATTCGCGCCAGGCGAGCAGCATCAGCCCAGTCGCGCCGATGATCAGCAGCAGCCACGTAAAGCCTGCGTCTAGAAAGGTTTGCGCCGGATCGTGCAGCGCGGCCGGACGTTGCGTTCGCAGCCACAGCAACCCGGTAGTTCCACAGACCAGACCGATGCCCCCCGCGGTGCCCAGCAACACAGGAGCGCTTAGCCATGGATACGGCGCCAGCCACCCAAACGCGTAGTGGTAAAGCGATGCAACGCTGGTCGATGCCAGGCACAGCAGAAATCCGTAGAACGTCAGATGATGAAATGCACGACGCGTGCGGGCCGGCGCGAATTTCGTCTCGCTGCAACCTTGG
>DATLOA010000041.1:0-8340 GCA_035536515.1 Burkholderiaceae bacterium
ACAGGCTGCGCGCTGATGGATTTAATGGCGAAGTCAAGGTACTCACATCGTGCCCGTCATGCCTACAGGGCTTGAAGCGCTACAACCACGATGCCGAGATTGACTCCGACTACATCGTGGTGGAAATGGCGCGCCATTTGCTCGGCGCCGACTGGCTGCAGGATTACGTCGCGAACGCTAATCGCGGCGGTATTGAACGCGTGCTGGTCTAATGAAGCTTTCGGAGTGCGAGTTATGCAGAAGCGAGGGCGGCGCGCTGGTGATCGCCAACGAGTGGCTGCGTGTGATGCTGGTCGACGAGCATGACTATCCCGGCTACGTGCGCGTCATCTGGAATGAGCACGTCCGCGAGATGACGGAGCTCGGCGACGCAGAGCGCCAGCGTCTGATGAGAACCGTGTTCGCAGTCGAATTAGCGCAGCGCGAGGTGCTGGCACCGCTGAAAATCAACCTCGCCAGCCTCGGCAACATGACGCCGCATCTGCACTGGCACGTGATCGCCCGCTTTGCGGATGATCTGCACTACCCGCAAACCGTTTGGGGCACCGTGCAGCGCACGCCCGATGAGCAGACGCTACAAGCGCGGCGCGCTCTGGTTGGTCGGCTGCGCGAGGCGATCGCGGAAAAAGTCTCGCGGGTCAGTTAACCTCTAATCGCGGTCGCCACCGAAAATGCCCAGCAACGCTAGCAAGCTCTGGAAGACGTTGTAGAGACTTAAATAGATTCCCAGAGTTGCCGTGATGTAGTTCGTCTCTTCGCCGTCGCGCACGCGTTTCAGGTCATACAGGATGAACGCTGTAAAGATGACGATTGCGAGCACCGCTATCGTCAGCATCAACGGCCCCGACTGAATGAAGACGTTGGCGATCGCCGTAAAAAATATGACGACAGCGCCAATGAAAAGCCACTTGCCCATCGTCGACAAGTCGCGCTTGATGACACTCGACAACACCGCCATGCCGAAAAACACCGCACCGGTTCCGGCGAACGCCATCATGATCAGGCTAGCGCCGTTGGCCAGCCCAAGCACGGCTCCAAGCAGACGTGACAGCATCACGCCCATGAAGAATGTAAACGCCAGCAGCATCGGGACGCCAAGCGCGGAGTTCTTGGTCTTTTCAATGGCGTACATGAAGCCAAACGCACCCCCGAGAAAAACAATCAGACTGATGCCAGGCGACATCGAGCGTGCTATCCCGGTGGTCACGCCGATGTACGCACCCAGCACGGTGGGGATCATCGACAGCGCCAACAGCCAGTAGGTATTGCGCAGTACTCTATTGCGCTCAACCACCAGCGCGTCGGACCCGCGATAACCAGACGTTTGCAGGCTAGGGTTCATAGGTTCTCCAAGAATAAGCGGCGACAGTAACTTTCCGCCAAGGTTTAGTGTAGCCGGCAGTCTACGCCGCCGATGTTCCGGGGGCAGTGGTCCGATAAGTGGCGCAAGTGCGAATTACTGGCCAATCGTCGAATCCGCGCTGCCTTTGGCCTGGCCGGCGCGCTCGCGCAGTTTCTGCACTTCCTTTTCACTCAGCACACGGAAGCGCTCGGCTTCAATCTGACGCGCCACACGTTCGGGTTCGCGGCCACTTTCAGCGATGCGCCCAAACGCGCCTTGCTGCCACGCAAGCAGTGCGAGATTGAGCAACAACAATATGAGAAACGCTAGCTTCATGTAACTCAAAGATCGAACTGCGCCCGTAATGCCAAGCCACGCAAAACCAGATTATGTTCGATGTCGGCCGGCATCGACAGCCGTGCACATAGTGCTTCCGCATAGCCACCGGTCAGAATTAGCCTCGGCTCAACTTTAAAGTGCTTGGCGAACCGATGCCAGATTTGATACACAAGACCGGCTTGAGCATCGAGCACGCCGGTGACAATAGCGGCTTCAGTGTTGTCCGGAAAATCCGCGACATGTTCCGACAGTCCAATGTCAGCGTTAGGCAAGCCTGCGGTCCGAAGCGCGAGTGATTCAAGCATCAAGCGCACTCCAGGCGCTATCACACCGCCGACGAATTTGCCTACGAATCGTTTTTGCCGCGCGCCTTCGGCGCCAGCATCGACACAATCGATCGTGGTGGCGGTCCCCGCGTTGACAACGACCAGCGAGCGGGTCACGTCCGGGTTCGATTCCGAGCAGGCGCCAAGCATGCAATGCCAGCGATCCGCGCCGAGTTGCGCCGGGTTGCGGTACCCATTGGCGAGCGCGATCGGTCCGTCGAAGCTCCGCTGTGACCGCAGCCAGCGAACCGCCTGCAATTGCGACATGCGTGCCGCATCTTCGACCGCAGCGACAACTTCAGCTTCGGCGACGTTGCATGCGACGACGGGGGCATCTCGCGTCACATTGCCGCGCCAACGATCGGTAAGTTGCGCGGCAAGGTTATCGACGCCGCGGTGCAACTGCACTTGTGCCGATAGCAGCCTGCCCTTCGCCGACAGCTGAACCCACTTGATCGCAGAATTGCCGACGTCGACCAGCAGCGTCATAGCCGTACCGATACGTCGCCGACGCTGACGGCATGGCGGCGTCCGTCAGTTTCTAGAATCAAGCGGCCGTGCCGATCGACTTCAATCACTCGGCCGCTGATCGGTGCGACGCCCTCGCCATCGACGTCGACCATTTCGCCGCGCGATTCCAGCAACAAGTTAAAACGCTCGCGAAAGTGATCGAAACCCAGCTGACCAAACCGCTCCGCCGCGCCGAATATTGCACCGCCCAGACGCCCAATCCATTGCTCGCGCGACTGCAGCGCGGCGGGTGTGAGCAGTTGGTCGAGCGCCACTGCGGGTTGCTCGATCGAACGACGCACCGCGTCGTCCAGATGAAGATTGATACCGACACCGGTCACGAGCGTGTGCCGAGCGTTCCGATCGCTCACCAGCTCAGTCAGAATTCCGCCGAGCTTGCGGCCTTCGACGCGAATATCATTCGGCCATTTCAGCTGCACGGCAACGCCGTGCTCCTGCAGACACTCCGCCAGCGCAACACCGCAGGCCAGCGTTATCGCCGGCAGCGAAGGCGAAGCTCCGGCGAGAGGAATAGCGGTAGAAAATAACAACGCGTCGCCCGGGGCAGCATGCCAACGCCTGTTTTGCCGGCCGCGTCCGCCAATTTGAAAGTCAGCCGCGCGCAATATTCGTATCGCCGGCTGCTGCGCTCTCGCCCGAGCGGCCACGTCTTCGTTGGTCGACGTCGTAGTGGCCACCGCTTCGACGCGGCATTCACCCGGCCACGCGAGTGCGAGCGTGTGCGCAATCGCCGAGGCGGAGAGTGCTGCACCCAATTGATCGGGGGCTCCAACCGAACTCGGCGCTGCAACCAAGTGCTCGTCCCTCGGATCCAATCGATTCAGATGGCAATCGAATTTAACATCGCTGCCCCGGTCCCTACGCGTGGTTGTCAGCACACGCGCATGCGTCCGACAATGGCCCGATGAAGGCGTTTCTGTTCGCCGGCAACTCCTGGCATTCGCGACATTCGCCGCTGGCACGCGCAGGGTGCGCAGCCTACGTGTTGCTTTTGCTCTATTCCGGGCTCGCGCCGTGGCGCGGGTGGCGCGATCTCGGGCTCAATCCTTTCGCGTATTTGGGGGCGCCGATTCCGACCCACGTGACCAACTTCGACCTCGCAGTCAATGTCCTTGCTTACATGCCGCTGGGCGCGCTGCTGGTGTTCGCCGTGCACCCGGCCAAGCGCGGGATCACCGCGGTGTTGATTGCATTGTCGGTCGGACTGTTGCTGGCCGCAATAATTGAAGCCGCGCAAAGTTTTTTGCCGACACGCATTCCATCGAACCTTGATCTGCTAACCAATACCGCCGGCGCTTCGTTGGGGGCGTTGTTTGCGGCACCCGTTGCGTCGAGCCTAATCGATCGCGGCCGGCTGGCCGACTGGCGGCTGCGCTGGTTCGAGCGTGACGCGTCGCTCGTACTGCTGCTGGTAGCTGCTTGGCCTATTGCACAGATATATCCGGAGCCGATGCTGTTCGGTAACGGCGATATTCGCGATGCACTCAGCACGTTGTTCACGGCAGTGGGTGCGATGCTGCCGATTGACGACGCCGTCTTCGCGGTGACGGAATTTGCAGATTCGTTCGATGTGGCTGAATTCGTGCTGGCCGAGGCATTTGTCGTGGCGGCGGCGATTCTCGCTGTAGGCCTCGCGTTCGCATCGACGATGCGGCCGCACGCGCCCAAAGTGAAACTATTACTCGCGCTGCTGGTGACGGCGCTGGTATCCAAAGCGCTCGCAAACGCGGTCCAGTTCGGTCCCGAGCGCGCACTGACGTGGTTGACCCCCGGCGCCTACGGCGGAGTTGCTCTTGGCGTGCTCTCGTTACTGGCGGCGAGCGCCGGGCCGCGGATCTGGTCCGCCCGCTTTGCCATGCTGGCGCTCGTTGCGCTCGTTGTTGCCGTCAATCTGGTGCCGGAGAATCCGTACTACACCGATGCGATCAGCGCGTGGCGGCAAGGCCAGCTGCTGAACTTCAACGCGCTTGCCCAGTGGCTGTCGTGGCTGTGGCCTTATGCGTTGGGCTGTGGCCTCGGCTTGGCGCTGTTGCCGGGCGCATCGCAGCGCGCCTCGACTTCGTCTCTATAATTTACAAATGTCCTATTACCAGCGGCATGTTTTTTTCTGTCTTAACGAGCGCGACGACGGCTCTGCGTGCTGCTCCAACCATAACGCTGCTGAAATGCAGAAGCACGCGAAGTCGCGCATCAAAGCGCTCGACCTGAACGGCGAGGGAAAAATAAGAATCAACAAGTCCGGCTGCCTGGATCGATGCCAAGATGGTCCATGCGTCGTCGTCTACCCCGAAGGTGTCTGGTACACGTACGTCGATGCGCACGATATCGATGAGATCGTCGACCGCCACCTTGTCAAAGGCGAAATCGTCGACCGGCTTCGCATCTAACTCGCAGTAAACGTCGAACTGATGCTAGCGTCGATCGAGAAGCTGCTGGTTAACGGTCCCGGCGGCAACATCGATCTCGCCCTTGACTGGCCGGCACATGTGCCAAAAGGCATCGCGTTCATCGGTCATCCACACCCGCTTTTCGGTGGCACGCTCGATAACAAGGTCGTAGCCACCATTGCTCGCACCTTTGCTGGCCTCGGTTGGTTAACAGTGCGCCTGAACTTCCGCGGTGTCGGGCGCTCTGACGGTACGCACGACGACGGCAGGGGCGAGACTGAAGATTTCCTGCACCTGATCGAGACGGTGCCGACGCTACCGACTGTCGCTCTGAGGATTCCCGGTCCTTTGCCGATCGCGCTCGCGGGCTTTTCGTTTGGCACTTTCGTTGCAGCGAAAGCCGCGCACACGCTCGCAGTATCGAAACGCGAGATCAGATACGTAGTGTTGATCGGTGCGGCTGCCGGAAAGTGGCCGATGCCTGCCGTCGCGCGCGAAGCACTCGTCATTCACGGCGAGCTCGATGAGACGATCCCGCTTGCGAGCGTCCTGGAGTGGGCACGCCCGCAGGACTTGCCGATCGTCGTCATTCCGGGTGCAGATCACTTCTTTCACCGTCGCCTGGGCTTGCTAAAGCGCCTGATAAGTGCGCATATTCTCGGCATGCCTGCAATTGACGCAGCCTCGCAAAGTGATTAAAAGTATTTGAATGGATGGCACCATCGTCTATTCAAAGACACCGCGCGGCATCGCGGAGATTTCGCTTCGCCAGGCGCAGCTGCCGATGACCGCGCGCCGCGTGTTGATCATGATTGACGGCAAACGCACCGTCGAAGAGCTGTTGATTCTTGGCAAGCAATTGGAAATCGAAAACGCGATCGTGAGCCTTGAAAGCGGAGGCTTGATTCAGCGAGTGGCGTATCAGAATGCCATCGACGTGCCGACCATCAACGGCCGCGACACCGACGCCGGACTGTCGACGGCTTTTGGCGGACCAAGCACCAGCGGCAGCGGCGACGACCGCGACAACCCGATCACATTGGAAGAGGTCAAACGGCGCGCGATCCGTGGGTTGAACGATCGGTTAGGTTCGGAAGCAGATTTGCTTGCGGGTCGCATTGACGCTTGCCACACGATCGAGGAATTCCGCGGCTGTGTTCGCGAAGCCGAGCGCTTGATTTCAAACGCGCAGGGTTCGGCGGCGGCGCAAGACTATTTGAAAGCGCTGCGTCGTCGCGGCTAGACTGCCCGAAACTTCACGTGGCGCCTGAACCGCAGCGCCGCCTAGCGTTCCAATTCTTCGTGTTTCGAACCCATTAACCATGTTGCGTTGTGCCGTTGCCATTTTTCTGAGTTCGTTGCTGCTGGCAATGTCGCACGTTGCCGCGCAGCCGGCGCCGATGCTTGCAGCGCGTTCCTGGATCCTTGTCGATGGCACCAGCGGCGCGCGGTTGGCCGCATTTGAACCGGCAACGCGCCTGGAGCCGGCGTCGCTAACCAAGTTAATGACAGCGTACGTGGTGTTTTCCGCACTCAATGAGAATCGCATAGCACTTACCGATAGCGTCACCGTTTCACCCGCAGCGTTCGCCACACCTGGCAAGCTCGGCGCGCGCATGTATCTGGAGCCCGGACGCGCGGTCAGCGTCGATCAATTGTTGCGCGGCATGCTGACGATTTCGGCCAACGATGCCGCCGTCGCTTTAGCCGAGCACAGCGCGAGCACGGTCAATGTGTTCGTGGACCGCATGAACGCCGAAGTGCGCCGGCTCGGCATGGCGAACACGCACTTTGCAAACCCTACCGGGCTGTCTGACGCGCAAAATTATTCGAGTGCAGAGGATATGGCGATCCTTGCAAGGCGGTTACTGGCCGACTTTCCGCAGCACGCGGCGCTGTTCGCTCAGCGCGAGTTTGCGTACAACAACGTATCGCAGGCGAATCGCAACCGGCTGCTGTGGACCGACTCGAATGTCGACGGCATGAAGACCGGGCAGCTGTCTGCCGCCGGATGGTCGATCGTAGCTACTACCGCGCGCGCGCAGGGCGACGGCGAGCGTGCGTTTCAGCGGCGGTTGATTGCAGTCGTGCTAGGCGCGTCAAGCGATGCCGCGCGCACGCAGGAGACTTTGCGGCTGATCAATCACGGCTACGCCGCTTTCGATACGGTCCAGTTGTATCGCAGCGGCGAAGTGCTCGCCACGCCGGCGATCTGGAAAGGTGATCGAGGCCTCGTCCCGCTGGGCGTGGACCGCGACGTTTATGTGACGGTCGCTTCCAGCGAGCTGCGTGCGCTAGGACGCGACGCTCTAAAGTCGTCGATCGAGCGTCCGGATCCGCTGGTGGCTCCACTGCAACGCGGCGAAACGGTGGGCCGCATGATGATCAGCGCTGGCGGCCGGCACGTCGCCGAGGTGCCGGTGATCGCACTGGAGCGCGTGGAAACAGGCGGTTTGCTGCGCCGCGCGTACGATGCCATCGTTCTGTGGTGGAGGAAACGCAGTGTCTGAATTGCAAGACCACGGCACCGCGCAATTGACGCCGGATAGTTGGCAGCACGCCAGCTGCTATTTGAATGGCGAATGGACCGCACTGATCGATGCAAAAGTATCGGTGCTTGACCGCGGTTTCATCTTTGGTGACGGCGTCTACGAGGTGATTGCGGTGGACACCGTTGACGCTGACGGTACAAGAACTCGCGCGCCGTTTCGCGCACACGCTCACTTCGCGCGACTGCAGCGCAGCCTGAGTGCAGTTCGCATCGACAACCCGCTTCGGCTGCAGCAATGGCTCGATCTAACCGCAGAGGTGATCGATCGCCACCCATGGCCGCGCCAGCTGGTCTACGTTCAGGTCACGCGCGGCGTGGCGAAGCGCGACCATCCGTTTCCGGTGGGCGTGGCGCCGACGGTGTTCGTCAGTACGTCGCCGTGGCCGGCGATTCCGGTCGAGCAGATCGAGCGCGGAGTAGCCGCCGTCACTCACCGCGACGAACGATGGCTGCATTGCGACATCAAGAGCACGTCATTGCTGGGCAACGTTTTGATGAAGCAGTACGCGATCGACAACAGTGCAAGTGAAACGGTGATGCTGCGCGACGGATTTTTGACCGAAGGATCGAGCACCAATATCAGCGTTATCAAGGACGGCGTGATCAGTACGCCGCCGAAAACCGTGCAGCTGCTGCCCGGCATCACGGTTGATGGCATCGCTCAGATCGCGCAACAGCATGGTGTCAAGGTCGACGTGCGGCCAGTCGCCGGGAGTGAGCTGACCACCGCTGACGAAGTCTGGCTCAGCTCATCGGGCCGCGAGGTGCTCGCCATCGTCTCGATCGACGGCGCAAGCATTGGGACAGGCCAACCCGGCCCCATGTATCGCAAAATGCACACTTGGTTTCAACAGGCCAAAGTGG
>DATLOA010000042.1:0-8247 GCA_035536515.1 Burkholderiaceae bacterium
ACACACGCACGTCGTGGCCGGAGGCTCGCAAGGTCGAAATCATCATTGGCACGTCGTGCAGCGTTGCTTCGCTGCGGGCGTCGACTGATACCGCAACGTCGCGGTGCCCGGTGCGGTCGAGGTACGAAGTGAGCTCGAGCAAAAACTGCGGCGGCAGATTGTCAACGCAGTAATAGCCGGAGTCTTCGAGCACGCGAATCGCCACCGACTTGCCGGAACCCGATAGTCCGGTGACGAGCACGATGCGCATGCCTAAACGCCCAGTGGATGACGAGAAGCAATTGTTGCATGCGCTTCCAGCCCGTTCGCGCAAGGAAAAAAAGGCGCCGTAGCGCCTTAGTTTAAAAAGCGTGCCGACGCCCTTCGCTTACCTGGAGGCTGATTTACGCTGACAGGCACTCAGACATGAATTTCTTGCGTGCGTCGCCTTTCAGATTCTTGGCGCCTGCATCCTTGTTGCAGGTCTTCATCTTGTCCTGCTGCGATGCCTTCTTGGCCGATAGGCACTCGGACATGAATTGTTTGCGTGCGTCGCCTTTCAGGTCTTTGGTGCCCGCTTCTTTGTTGCACGTCGCCATTTTTGATTGCTGCGCGGTCATCTTCTCTTGCGCCAGCGCGGCCAGCGGCAGTGCAAGGCACGCTGCGATCAGCATAGGTTTCAACATGGTCATCTCCTTTAGGTCGATAGCGCGGCGGTCGTCTGCGCATAGCCGCAATTACAGCACGAAGCGGCGCTGCAGAATGCGAGAACGTTCGGCGTGGCCCGGCGGTTTACGCGCCGTCGTCGCCGCTCATATGCTGCTGCTGCCGCTGCAGAAAGTCTCCCATTGTGTCGATGCCACGCAGCTGCAAAATCGTATTGCGCACCGCCGCTTCGGTAAGGACAGCGAGGTTGCGGCCCGAAGCTACCGGAATCAGTACTTTGCGGATTGGCAATTCAAGCACATCCTCGGATTGACCTTCAAGCGGCAACCGCTCGAAGGTTTCGGAGCCGCCGTAGCGCCGCAGCTCGACGATCAGGCGCAGCTTCATTTTTCGCCGCACCGCGGTCTCGCCGAAGATCGCTTTGATGTCGAGCAAGCCGAGGCCGCGCACTTCGAGCAAATTTGCCAGCAAGTGTGGGCAGCGCCCTTCGATCGTATCCGGCCCCACGCGCGAAAAATCGACTACGTCGTCAGCGACCAGACCGTGGCCGCGGCTGATCAGCTCGAGACCGAGTTCGCTCTTGCCAACGCTCGACTCGCCCGAAATCAGCACGCCCATTCCGAGCACGTCCATGAAGACGCCGTGCATCGTGCAATGCCGCGCCAGTAGCTTCGCAAAGTAAATGCGCAGTAACTCGATCACTGTCGCAGCGGGCAGCGGCGAGCGCAACATCGGAAGCCCGGCACTCTCAGCCGCGCTTTGCAGTGCATCGGGCGGCGTCAGGTCGTCTGCGATGATCAAGCCGATTGGGCCACCGAGTTGCAGCTCCTGCGCGTAGTGCTGCCATCGTGCCGGCTCCATCTCGCTGTAATAGCGAACCTCGGCGTGGCCCAGCACGTGCAGACGCGCCGGGTGAATCGGATTCAAAAAGCCTACGAGGTCCGGGCTCGCCAGATTGGCGGTGGCCGGCGTGATCAACGGCTTGCCTGCGGCCGCGCGGCCGGCAAGCCATTGAAGCTGCAAAGATTCGCGATTAGCGTCGAACAGCGACTGGAAATTCGGCATGCGTCAGAGTATGTAGCAAACTCGCGCCGGCCGAGGAGCCATCTATGCGGCGGGACGGATCGGTTCCCAGGTGGTCAGTGCGACGTGCACTGTGTGCGCGTCGGTGGCGGACAGCAGAGTCTCGCGAAACGGTTTGTCGGACAGCATCTGCGTCAGCTCCGACAAAATGTCCAAATGCTGCTGCGATGCCTGTTCCGGCACTAGCAGAAAAATCATCAACGACACCGGCTGACCATCAGGCGCGTCAAACTGAATCGGCGACTCGACCCTGACGAACGCGGCGATCGATTCCTTTAAACCTTTGATGCGGCCGTGCGGAATCGCGACGCCCTGGCCCAAGCCGGTCGACCCCAGCCGCTCGCGCGCGAACAGGCTGTCAAACACTTTTGAATGCGCAACGCCCTGGTGATTCTCGAACAGCAGCCCCGCTTGTTCGAATACACGTTTCTTGCTCGAAGCGGGCAGGTCGATTAGTACGTGAGTGGCCGGAAGAATGCGTGAAATAAGGTTCATCGGCAAGTATCGTAATCGACGCTATTGCTGCTGGCCCTGCTGGTGCTTCAGAGAATCCCCGTGATGATCCTTGACACGGTCTTTGTGGCGGATCACTTGCCGGTCCAGCTTGTCGACCAGCGTGTCGATTGCGGCGTACATGTCGTCTTCGACCGATTCCACGTGAATATTATTGCCGCGCACGCGCAGTGTTATCTCGGCGCGCTGCCGCAGCTTTTCGCACGTAAGTTGCACAGTTGCGTCTATCACCTGGTCAAAATGACGCTCAATCCTGCTTAGCTTGTTGGTGACGTGAGCGCGCAGCGCCGCAGAAACGTCGACGTGATTTCCGTGGATCGTAAGGTTCATGCGATTCCTTTCAATCTGTCGGTAAGTTCAATACAAGGTGGACTAAAGCGATTTGCGCAGCGCCACCGAAGGAATTTTCATCGCTTCGCGATACTTTGCGACGGTGCGACGTGCAACCACGATGCCCTGCTCGCCCAGCAGCTCGGCAAGCTTGCTGTCCGAAAGGGGATTGCGCGCGTCCTCGGCGCCTATCAGCTGCTTGATCAGCGCGCGGATTGCGGTCGACGACGCTGCTCCGCCGGTCTCGGTCGCAACATGGCTGCCAAAAAAATATTTCAGTTCGAAGATGCCGAATGGTGTCGCCATGTATTTGTGAGCGGTGACACGGGAAATCGTCGACTCGTGCAGTTCGACAGTGTCCGCGATCTCGCGCAGCACCAAGGGCCGCATTGCGATCGCGCCGTGCGTGAAGAAATTGTGTTGGCGATCGACGATGGCTTGCGAGACCCTGAGGATCGTTTCGAAGCGTTGCTGGATGTTGCGTATTAACCATCGCGCTTCTTGCACCCGCGTCGTCCATTTGCTGCGTTCGCCCGGATCCGCACCCTGCCTTGATCTGTCCTTTTTGAGTACATCGGCAAACGACTGGTTCACCCGTAAACGGGGCATAACGTCCGGATTAAGCACTGCGGTCCATCGGTTCTTGACCTTGCGCACGAAGACGTCGGCGACGATGTAGTCTGCCCGATTGTCTGCAAACGCCGTACCGGGCCGTGGGTTCAGCGTGCGAATCAGCCGGTGGGCGAAGCGCAGGTCTTCGTCGCTGCAGTTGAGCAGTTTGCGCAGCTTCGAAAACTCGCGCGCGGCGAGCAGCGGCAGGTGCTCGCGGACGATCTGGCGCGCCAGTGCAAAAGTTGCAGGCGGGATTTCGGTGGCACGCTCGGCGTGCGATCGCTCCAACGACTGTAGTTGCAGTAACAGGCACTCCGCGGCGTCGCGCGCCCCGACGCCAGTGGGGTCCAAGCTCTGCAGCAATCGCAGCGCGGTCAGCAGCTCCTCCGGCTCGACCGCCGCTTCGGGCGGGCAAATCGCGAGCAGCTCGTCGAGCGTCGGATGCAGATATCCATCGTCATCGAGCGCTTCAACAATTAGCTCCACCAGCGCGCGATCGCGCGGCGATGCCTGACACGCGATCTGTGCGCGCAGGTGTTCACGCAGCGACAGCGTCGTTCCCACCCAGTTGGTAGGGCTCGTATCGTCTTCGTCTGCGGCGTCGCTGTTACCGCGCCACTCGATCAGCGAGCTGCCGTCGATCGGTGAATCGTGCTCGGGCGGCTCAGCGGGCGCCGGTGCATCGTGACCGTTGATCGATTCGGCATGGGTTTCCGGCAGTGGCACATCGGCTGCAATCGAGCCGTCGGGCTTGACGCGCATGGCGAGTGCCTGCGGATCGTCGTCACGCTCGAGCAGCGGATTGTCCGCCAGCGCCTGGTCGATTTCCTGGTTCAGCTCGAGCGTCGACAGTTGCAGCAACCTTATCGACTGCTGCAATTGCGGCGTCAGCGCCAGGTGCTGCGACAGGCGCAGCTGCAAGCTCGGCTTCATCGGGTCAGCGTAAGTGCTACATCCGAAAGTGTTCGCCCAAATAGACCCGTCGAACGGTTTCGTTGCCGACGATCTCTTCGGGTCTGCCAGCAGCCAGAACAACGCCTTCGTTGATGATGTACGCGTGGTCACAAATTCCGAGCGTTTCGCGCACGTTATGGTCGGTCATTAATACACCGATGCCGCGCTCTTTCAGAAACCGCACGATGCGTTGGATCTCAAGCACCGCAATCGGATCGACGCCGGCGAATGGCTCGTCGAGCAGAATAAAGCGCGGACGCGACGCCAGTGCGCGCGCTATTTCGACCCGCCGCCGCTCGCCGCCCGAAAGCGACAGTGCCGTGTTGGTACGCAAGTGAGCAATCTGCAGATCGCCCAGCAGCATATCGAGCCGCTCGGCGATTTCTTTTTTTCGCAGCGGCCGCTTGTCCTGATCGACCTGCAGCTCCAACACTGCGCGCACGTTTTCTTCGACCGTCAGCTTGCGAAACACCGACGCTTCCTGCGGCAGATATGACAGCCCCATCCGCGCACGACGGTGAATCGGCAGATGCGCGATGGAGCTTCCATTTAACGCGATATGCCCACCGTCGAGCGGCAGCAATCCGACCACCATGTAAAAGCAGGTGGTTTTGCCCGCGCCATTCGGCCCAAGCAGTCCAACAACTTCGCCGCTCTCGACCGTAAGCGACACATCTTTAACTACGGTGCGGCTGCCATAACTTTTCTGCAGATTCTCGACCGCGAGCGTGTTGCGCTCGAGTACCGGCGACTGCGCGATGCTGTCCTCGACCCGATCCGCGTCCATGCGCTTTCGGCGCGCTACTCGCGGCGCGAATTAGCGAGATCTTTGGACGGCGTCAAGCTCGCCTTGGATCCCTTCGGCGCGTCGGCCGGCGTCTCGCTGCGCGGCCCGATCGTGCCGCGCACGCGTCCGTCCGGGTTGTTCGGGTCCCCCGATCGCTTGCCGCCAGTCACAAAATATTTTGCGTTGCGTTGATCGTAGGTGATCGCGTCGCCCCGCAGCTCGTCGCGCTGAACTTCGTTTTCGAGCAGGCGAACGCGGGCGCGCGTGGTCAGCTTGACGGTATCGTCCTTCTCGTCATACTCAATGCGTTCGGCGTAACCCTCGACGAATTCCTCGAGCCCGGGCTTGCTGCTGTCGCGTCTTTGACGAAACGACGCGAGCTTGCCCGGCGCCGCGATGATGACTCCGTACTGGTAGCCCTCTGGATCCTTGCGTACTTGCACGCGCTCTCCGGCGGCGCGCATCGTGCCTTTGTTCAACACGACGTTGCCAACCAGCACGCACACCTGCTTCAAGTCATCGCATTCGCCGCTGTCAGCTTCGTAGTTCAGCGGCTTCGCACGGTCTGCTTTCTCACCGAGCGCAGGCAGTGCCGCGAGCGCGAATAACGCTGCCACCCAAAGTTTCATTGCGCCACCTCACCAGGCGCGGTGGACGCGAGTGTGCCGCGCACTTTCGAATGAAACTTCACGATGCGCTGCACGTTGTCGTAATCCATTCCGATCGAGCGCACGATCGAGTCGCCCTGTTCGACCTCTACCGCGGCGTCGCTCGAATAGCGATCGAGATCAGGAATTGCCGTCAACTGCTGCGTGCGCAGCTGCATCGGCGATGCGCCGACTCTTCCCGGCGCGCGCGTGACGACGACGTCGCCCGACAGAAAGACGCGCTCGCCGCCGCGCTCGACGTTGGCACTTTTCGCACGCGCTTCGAGCTGCGGCTGATCCGGTCGCAAACTGATCAGCCGCGGTTGCGAAAGCTCCGAGTGATCGTCCGCTGCAAAGTGCATCAGCTCACTCGCGTGCAACCGGTTGGTAGCGCGTCCGGTCCCGTCGAACTGCGTCAGCGTCACGCCATTAGCTACGAAATCCGGACCTTCGCGCGACACCGGGACGCCGACCTTGGTCAAGCGCGTCGTCTGCGAGTACCAATAACTGATGCCTGCAAGCGATGCGAGTAGGACGATGGCAATGAAGGCCGTTATGCGGTCTCTCATCCGCGCACCATTGAATCAACGTCGATGCCTTTGGCACGCAGGATGAATTCCGCAAGCGCGCGTACTGCACCACGCCCTCCGGGTACCGGGGTGATCCAGTGCGCTGCCGCCTGCGCGGCGTCGCAGCCGTCGGCGACGGTGACTGCAAAACCGGCGGCGCGCATCGCGGGCAGGTCGGGCAGATCATCGCCGATGAACCCGCTGTCTTCGCTGGCGACGGCGGCGTCAGCCAGCACCGATGTAAAAGCGATCGCTTTATCGGACCGACCCTGCAACACACGCGCGATGCCGAGCTCGCGTGCCCGTGCCGTCACAATGTCGGAGTTGCGCGCCGACAGCAGTGCCACATCGACGCCATTTTTCATCAACATCTTGATTCCGTGTCCATCGCGCACATCGAACACCTTCATAGCTTCGCCCTGCGGGCCGTAGTAAAGCCGTCCATCCGTCAGCACGCCATCAACGTCGAGCACCATTAAACGCACGCGCGCCGCACGCTGCTCTGCTGTCAACGATTTCATCAGCATTCAGATGACCTTTGCCGCCAGCAGATCAGGCATGCTCAACGCGCCGATTAGCTGACCTGAGCCATCGACGGCGAGCAACACGTTCTTGCGCCGCTCGTCCATAATCTGAGCCGCTTCGGCCGCCAGCACGTCCGGCGAGACCGTCAAAGGGTCGCGCGTCATCACGGCGGATACTTCGACGTTGCGTACGTCGCCCACGCGCTCGAGCAGGCGACGCAAATCGCCGTCGGTAAAAATACCCGCCAACACTCCTCCTTCGACGACCGCAGTTACGCCGATTCGTTTGCGCGTGATCTCGTGCAGCGCATCCATGACGCTGGCCCCCTCTGCCACGATCGGAATCTGGTCGCCGGTGCGCATCACATCACGCACATAGGTCAGTAGCTTGCGGCCCAATGCGCCGCCCGGATGAGCGCGCGCGAAATCCTCTGCACCGAAGCCGCGCGCGTCGAGGCACGCGATCGCCAATGCATCGCCCATCGCCAGCATGGCAGTGGTCGATGAAGTCGGCGCGAGATTAAGCGGACACGCTTCCTTTTCGACGTGCACGTCGATGTGCACGTCGGCGAGCTTCGCCAGTGCCGACGAAGAGTTGCCGGTGATGGCAACCAGCGGCGTTCCCTGACGCTTGGCAACCGGCAGCATCGTCAGCAACTCGTCGCCCTCACCCGAGTACGACAATGCCAGCAGGACATCGTCGCGTGTGATCATTCCGAGATCGCCGTGCGCGGCTTCTGCGGCATGCACGAACATCGATGGGGTTCCGGTGGAAGCGAGCGTGGCGGCGATCTTGCGCGCGATGTGTCCGCTTTTGCCGACCCCGCTGACGACGACTCGGCCCGCGCACGCAAGCAACAGATCGACTGCCCTGGAAAAGGCGCCGTCGATGCGATCCGTCAGCGCTGCGACGGCCTGTGCTTCGATCTGCAACAACTCGCGCGCAAGCGCGAGTGCGCCTGGAGTCGCAACAAGGCTGGGAGAGGTCACGGATATTCAATTTAGGAGCGCCAGCGATAATACACCGCAACTTTTCTCTGGCACGGGTTTTGCTCTCGGCGCGTTCGCGCCGGCCTCGACTGATCGATGACATCGGGTCTTGAGTTTGCGCTGTTGCTGCTGTCCTGCGTCGTTGCGGGCGTGGTCGCGTTTCGCCTTTTTCATCTGCCGCCGCTGTTGGCCTATCTCACGGTCGGCATTCTGATCGGACCGCATGCGCTCGCGATGCTGCCGGACAGTGCGGATGCGCGGTACCTCGCCGAATTTGGCATCGTGTTCCTGATGTTTTCGATCGGGCTCGAGTTTTCGTTGGCCAAGCTCAGAGCGATGCGGCACATTGTGCTCGGCTTGGGAGCTGCGCAGGTCGTCCTAACGGTGGTTGCGACGCTCGTCGCGGGCGTGCTGATCGGCCGCTATTTCAATGTCGGGCTTGCCGGCGCGTTTGCACTTGGTGGCGCGCTGGCGATGTCGTCGACCGCGATCGTGATGAAAATGATGTCCGAGCGTATGCAGCTCGACACCGAGCACGGCAAGCGCATCGTCGGCGTGCTGCTGTTTCAGGATCTCGCCGTTGTCCCGCTCCT
>DATLOA010000043.1:0-18021 GCA_035536515.1 Burkholderiaceae bacterium
AACACCCGTGTCGATCTTCGACGTCGCGTATGGCCACGGCGATTTCCTGCGTGCACTTCAACGGTGGGGCGCTGCGCGCGGCCGCACGCTGATACTGACCGGCATCGACTTGAATCCGCGCAGCATTACGGCTGCACGCGCCGCGACTCCGGCAGAAATGCGGATCGACTACTACGTGGGCAACGTGTTCGACTACACACCGCGACCGCGCCCTGACTTCATCGTCAGCTCGCAATTCGCGCATCATCTCGACGACGTGCAGGTGCTCGAATTTGTGCGCTGGATGGAGGCGAACTGCACGCGCGGGTGGTACGTCTCGGATCTGCAGCGGCATGCGATCTCGTACTTCACATTTCCGTGGATCGCCCGCATCGCCCGCTGGCATCGCATCGTGCGCGACGACGGCACCGTGTCGATAGCACGCAGCTTTCGCATTACCGAATGGCGAGCAATTCTGCGGCAGGCCAAGGTCACCGCCGATGTCCGGTGGCACATTCCGTTTCGTCTTGGCGTTGGACGGGTGAAGTGAAATGTCCCGATAACACTGAAGTCGTAGTCGTGGGCGGTGGTCTAGCCGGCGGCGCGGCCGCTGCAATACTCGCTCAAGCCGGACGCCGCGTGCTGCTTTTCGAGCGCGAGGCGGCACCGTCGAACAAGATTTGCGGTGAATTTCTGAGTGCAGGAGCGCAGCAGTACCTTGCGCGCATCGGTTTCGATCTCGACGCGCTTGGCGGCAACGCTATCACTCGGCTGCGGCTCGTGCGTGGAAGCTCAGTAGCCGAAGCGACGTTGCCGTTTCGCGGCTTGGGACTGTCTCGCCGCGTGCTCGACGGCGCGCTGCTTGAATATGCGCACCTGTGCGGGGCCGACGTGCGCCGCGGCCACGTTGCCCGCTTGCTGCAAACCGACGCGCGTGCGGACGTTCAAGTTGATGGCATCGGCCGTTGGGCGCCAGATGCGCTGCTGCTAGCGACCGGCAAGCACGACGTGCGCAACCTGCGGCGCTCCCTCGCCGAGCCCGCCGAGGATCTGATCGGATTCAAGACGTATTTCAGACTAGGCGCGGTGCAGACGCGCGCGCTCAGCGAAAGTGTCGAGGTCATCGTGTTCTCGCACGGCTACGCGGGTTTACAGCTCGTTGAAAATGGACACGCCAATTTGTGTCTGCTCACCGACCGCACGCAGTTTCAGCAAAGCGGGGCAACCTGGGACGGGCTACTGCGCGATCTGATGCGTGATAGCGCGCATTTGCGTCAACGCCTGCAGCAGGCAACACCGCTGCTCAAAAGGCCGCTGACGATCTATCGCGTGCCGTACGGCTTCGTGCACGCGCCGCTCGCGCACGACTCGTGCAATGTCTACCGCCTCGGCGACCAGGCCGCGGTGATTCCCTCATTCGCCGGCGATGGAATGGCGATCGCTCTGCACAGTGCCGCGCTTGCAGTGCAGGCACTGCAAAGCGAACTCGGTGCCTATCAATATCAGCAGCGCATTCGCGCCGACGTGCGGGCGCAGGTTGCACGCGCATCTGTGTTGTACCGCTTCGGACGCTCGACACCGGGCCGATCGCTGCTGATTCCAATCGCGCAGGCCTGGCCGCGCGCAATGCAAGTCGCCGCCGCGCTTACACGCGTGCCAAACAGGGCTATGGCAAGGGTGCTCTCACAATGACAATGCTCCGCACGCGGTTCGAAGTGCATGTCAGTGACGAAGTGTTGGCCGATCTGAGAACGCGCCTGGCTCGGGTGCGCTGGCCCGACGAAGCGCCGGATAACCACTGGAAGTACGGTACCGAACGTTCATACCTGAAGTCGCTGGTCGAGTACTGGCGTGATCACTATCAATGGCGCGTGCACGAGGCCCACCTCAATCGGTTCGCGCAGTTCAAAGTGCAGCTGGCCGGAATCGATCTGCACTTCATCCACGAGGAGGGACAGGGCCCTGCTCCGAAACCGCTTCTGATCTCGCATGGCTGGCCCGGATCGGTGTACGAATTCCACCGGCTGATCCCGATGCTGACCGATCCGGCGCGCTTCGGCGGCGACCCGGCCGACGCATTCACCGTCATTGCGCCGTCGCTACCCGGCTACACGTTTTCCTTCACGCCGAATCAGCCACGCTTTTCAATCGAGCAGATGGCCGACGTTTTCGCGGAGCTGATGACCGATGTTCTAGGGTACCGTCGATTCGCGGCGCAGGGCGGCGATTGGGGCGCGTTCATCACGTCCCGCCTCGGCTACCGCTATCCCGAACGACTCACTGGCATTCACCTGAACTCGATGGCGTTGCGGCGCGATACGCCCGCCCCCGAACGTCCTACCGATGATGAGCAGCTTTACTTCGAACAGCGCGCCCAGTGGATGAAGGAGGAAACCGGCTACGCGTGGATCCAGGGCACGAAGCCACAAACGCTGGCGTACGCGTTAAACGACTCGCCAGTCGGCCTGGCCGCGTGGATTGTCGAAAAATTTCACAGCTGGAGCGACAACGAGGGCGACCTCGATAAATACATCGGCCGCGATGCGATGTTGACCAACATCATGCTGTACTGGGTTACCGGTGCCATCGGCGCTTCGTTCGCACCGTACTACGCACGCCTGCATGGTCCGTGGCCGATCCCGGATGACGCCGCTATTGCGGTACCGATGGGATTTGCGGAGTTTCCAAAGGAAATGTTGCGTCCGCCGCGGTCGCTTGCGCACCCCATGTATGCCGACATTCGTCGCTGGACCAAGATGGCGAAGGGCGGGCACTTTGCCGCCCTCGAGCAGCCCGAATTGCTAGCACAAGAAATTCGCGAATTCTTTCGGCCGCTGCGCTGAAAGGCGCGTACCAGTTCTCCCGCCGCCAAGCCCTGTCCTGAGTCGCTGCAAGCGGAATTCCCTCGTCAAACTGCGACTGCTTTGGAAGCATGCACCATGGTTATTTAGCCTGGCGTGGTACTGCAGAGCCAAACCGCCGCTGCGCTGTGATCGCTAACCCACTCACCACGCTCGCGTGGCGATCGCCGCGCACGGGCTCTGCGCCAGAAAACTCCGCTGTCAGCTGAGCAGCGAGAAAATCGAGCCCCGTCGAGCCCCCGGTGAAGTAAATGGCATCGATTTTTTGGTTGGCTTTGAGTTGCGCCATGCGCACCGTTTCGTTAGCCGTCGCGACAATGCGGGCGACATCTTCCTGCAGGGCCTGCTGCTGCTCGCGCTCGACGAAGGGCAGCTTCAAGTCGGACTCGACGAAGCCGAGGTCAATTATCGCCGCGCCCGACTCGGATACTTCGATCTTGGCTGCTTCTGCGCGTGCGGCCAGGTCGTGACCGCGATGTTTCGTCAGCACGCTCATCAGCCGCTCGTGAGCGCGCTGGTTTTCGTACATGTTGCGCATCATGCGCAGCTCGAGCACGCGATTGGGCGTATAGGTGGTGTTGATCAGGTGCCACGTTGAAAGATCGAAGTAGATCTTCGATGGCACCGGGCGGTCGCCTGGGCCGCTGCCGTTCAACCCCAGCACCGGCATGATCTTGGCCATGTTTACGGCCTTGTCGAAGTCGGTACCCGCGCGATGCACGCCATGATTCGCAAGAATGTCCGCGCGCCGATCGATCCGGCCATGCGCGGCCTTGCTCGCGCGTACGACTGAGAAGTCGGATGTGCCGCCGCCGATATCGGCCACCAGCACGAGGCGCTCACCGTCGCTTGCCTGCAATCGCGACTCGTAGTCGAGAGCCGCTGCGATCGGTTCGAACTGGAACTCGACGTTCGACAGGCCCGAAGCACGCGCCGCCGTCAGCAGCGTCTGCTGCGCCTTCGCATCACGGCGGGAATCGTCGTCGACGAAAAAAACAGGACGGCCGATCACCGCGCGGTCGATCGGCTCGTTCCAGTGTGCCTCGGCTTGTTGCTTGATGTGGCGCAGGTAGGCAATCACCACATCGATGTATTTGATCTGCAGGCCGTCGGCGAGCTCGGTCGCCTCGTCCATCAGGTCGGAGCCGAGGATGCTCTTGATCGATCGCATCAGCCGGCCTTCGTAGCCGTCGACATACGACGCAATCGCCGCACGTCCAAAGCGGCGACTGCCGTCCTCGGCGCTGTAGAACACAGCTGTCGGCATGCTGGTCGCGCCCTGCTCGAGCGGTGCGAGATCGATTCGCGTCGGCCGCGCATCGTCGGCGTCGCTGACGGCGCGCGCCACGGCCGAGTTCGACGTTCCGAAGTCGATGGCGCAACAAAGGGACGAGCCAGGTGCGCCCTTCAGGCTTTTCACTTAATCGACTCGGCAGCCTTCTTGCGCACCTCTTCGCGCGCTGCTTCCTGCTGCTCGATCTGCCTGCGCTTCTCGGCGCGCCGCTGTTCGTTCTCCTCGCGCTTGGCTTCCTGTTCGAGCGCGCGCTTCTGCGCCTGCTCCTGCTTCTGCTGAAATTTGCGCACGTTCTCCGCGCGCTGTTCGGCGGTCAGTCGCGGCTGCGACTGCTGAGGGCGATTCTGTTCTTCAATCTGCATAGGGCTCGCCTTCGCAGACTCGCCTTGTTTAGTGGCTGTCGCCTCGCGGCGCTTCGCTTCAACTTCGCGCGCCTTTGCAGCATCGCGGGCTTTCGACACCTTCTGCGGTCGCACCGCGTCTTCGGCAGCACGCGCCTTGTCTTCGTCGGCACGCCGCTTCGCAACTCTCTCGGCGTCGATGCGGCGCTGGACGTCGCGCGCTTCAACGCGCACGCGTCTGACCTCGCGCGCCGCTAGCTCTTTTTCGCGCCGCACATCATCGCGACATGAGCTGACGAAAAATCCTTTCAAACACTCCGAGTCGCGCGATTTGGCGCTTTCCGTAATGCGCGCCATCTCGCCCTCGGCATCCTTCAGCGCCGCTTGCGCCTGCACGCCATCTTGAATGCTTCCAACCGGGTAGCGGTCTCCGAATTCGCTTGCCGCGGCCGACGACGCCAACAGCGTGATCAACAGCCACTCGACTTTCATCACCTTGCTTGACGTGCGCATCGCAGTCGATAAACGTATCACGACACGCGCGCGACGACACTGCGTCGCGGCGCCTCGAGGTATTCGCGTGACTGCATCTCGTGCAGACGGGACGCGGTGCGTGCAAATTCATTGGTTAGTGAGCCGGCTACGTAGAGTTGCTCGGGCGGCGCTTCGGCCGACGCGATCAGGCTGACGCGATGGTCGTATAGAACATCGACCAGCCACGTAAACCGCCGCGCTTCGGAAGCCTGGCCGGCGCTCATGCGCGGAATGTTAGATAGCAGGACAGTGTGAAACTGCGCTGCGATCTCGAGGTAGTCATTCTGTGACCGAGGCCCGCCGCATAGCACGGCGAAATCGAACCACACGACACCGCCCGCACGCCGGCGGGCGCGTATCCGACGCGCTTCGATCTTGAGCACGGGGTCATCGTCATCAGCTTCGGCAATGCCGTCGAACGCGACCTGGAGTATCGCGTCGGCCGCCGGACCGCTTGGGGTCAGATAGGCATCGATGCGCGACATCGCGCGCTGCCGGTAATCGACGCCGGCATCGACTTCGACCAGATCGAGCCGTTCCTCCAGCAGATCGATCGCGGGCAGCACCCGATCACGATGCAGGCCGTCCGGATACAGGCCGTCGGGCGGGTAGTTCGACGTCATCACGAACCCGACGTTGAGCTCGAACAGCTTGGTAAGCAAGCGATGCAGGATCATCGCGTCTGCAATGTCGGAGATGTGAAATTCGTCGAAGCAAATCAAGCGGAAACGCGACGCAATGCGTTTCGCGACTTCGCACAGCGGATCCTCGATGCCTTTCAGGTCGTCGAGCTCGCGGTGGACGCTCCGCATGAATTCGTGAAAATGCACACGCGTCTTGCGGGTGATCGGCACTGCGGTAAAAAAAATGTCCATCAGGAAACTCTTGCCGCGGCCGACACCGCCCCACAGATACACGCCACGCGGAACGGGCGGATGCGCCAGCAGCTTCTTCAGTGCATTCGAGCGCTGCGCTTTGTAGTCAACGCAGTCGTCGTATAGCTGCTGCAACCGGTCGGCCGCAAGTTGCTGCGAAGAGTCGAGGACGTAGCCGCGCTGCGCGAGCGCATGGTCGAGATAACCGCGGAAGGACACGAAGCCGCCAGAGGCGAGTCTAGAAATTGAGCGCCCGCTTATCCACCGCCAGTGCGGCTTCCTTGATCGCCTCCGACAGCGAGGGATGCGCGTGGCAGATGCGCGCAATGTCTTCGCTGGATGCGTGAAACTCCATCGCCACCACCGCTTCGGCGATCAGCTCCGACGCGAACGGGCCGACGATATGCACGCCGAGGATTTCATCGGTCTTGGCATCAGCGAGAAACTTGACCATGCCGATGGTTTCCCCGAGAGCGCGTGCCCGGCCGTTAGCCATGAACGGAAAGGTGCCGGCCCTGTAAGCGCGCCCCTCGGACTTCAGCTGCTGCTCGTTCTGCCCGACCCATGCAATCTCCGGCGACGTGTAGATCACCCACGGAATCGTGTTGAAGTTCACATGGCCGTGCTGGCCGGCGATGCGCTCGGCCACCGCAACGCCCTCTTCTTCCGCCTTGTGCGCCAGCATCGGTCCACGCACGACGTCGCCGATCGCCCACAAGTTGGGCACGTTGGTGCGGCATTCGTCGTCGACCGCGATGAAGCCGCGCTCGTCCAGCTTCAGCCCAATTGCGTCGGCGCTCAATCCGCTCGTGTTCGGCACACGGCCGATCGATACGATCAACGCGTCGACGGTGAGCATCTGCGCATCGCCGTTCGCGTCGGCGTAGCTGACGGCAACGCTTTTTTTGTCGGCTTTCACGGCGTTGATCTTCACGCTGAGGTGAATCTTCAATCCCTGCTTGGCAAACGCCTTGGCCGCTTCCTTGGCGATCTGCTGATCGACTGCACCGAGAAACTCGGGCAGCGCTTCGAGGAGCGTCACCTCGGCGCCGAGGCGCCGCCACACCGAGCCAAGTTCGAGACCGACCACACCTGCGCCGATCACGCCCAGACGCTTTGGCACCACCCCGGCTGAGAGCGCGCCATCGTTGCTCAAAATGCGCTGCTCGTCGAACTCCACGCCAGCAAGCTGCCGCGCACTCGAACCGGTGGCGACGATCACATGCTTACCGATGATGGTTTCGCTCGCGGGCTCCGACACCGCCATCTCGATACCGGCGTCGGTCCTCGAAACCAGAGAACCGCGCCCGTGAAAGAACGCGACCTTGTTCTTCTTGAAGAGATACAGGATGCCGTCGTTGTTCTGTTTGACGACCGCATTCTTTCGCTCAAGCATTTTCTCAAGATCAAGGCTTAAGCCTTTGATTTGTATACCATGATCAGCAAACGAGTGGCCGGCATGCTCAAAGTTTTCGGACGACTGCAGCAGCGCCTTCGACGGGATGCAACCAATGTTGGTACAGGTGCCTCCCGGAGCGGGGCCGCCGGACTTGTTCTTCCAATCGTCGATACAAGCGGTGCTGAACCCAAGTTGTGCCGCGCGAATCGCCGCGATGTACCCGCCAGGTCCGCCGCCGATTACGACGACGTCGAAATTCTTCGCCATCAGACTTCGAGCAGCAGCCGCGCCGGATCTTCGAGCGCTTCCTTCATCGCGACCAACGCCAGCACCGCTTCGCGGCCGTCAATGATCCGGTGGTCATACGACAGCGCCAAGTAGTTCATTGGACGAACCACGACCTGGCCGTCCTCCACCACCGCTCGATCCTTGGTCGCATGAATTCCGAGGATCGCAGACTGCGGCGGGTTGATGATCGGCGTCGACAGCATCGAGCCGAAGACGCCGCCATTGGAAATCGAGAACGTGCCGCCGGTGAGCTCTTCTAGCGAAAGTTTGCCTTCGCCCGCGCGCTTGCCGTAATCGGCGATCTTCTTCTCGATGTCGGCGAACGTCATCTGATCGGCGTTGCGCAGGATCGGCACCACCAGGCCGCGCGGCGATCCGACCGCGATTCCGATATCGAAGTAGCCGTGATAAACGATCTCGGTGCCGTCGACCGACGCGTTGACCACCGGGTAGCGCTTCAGCGCCGCGACTGCCGCCTTGACGAAGAACGACATGAAGCCGAGCTTGACGCCGTGCTCCTTCTCGAACTTGTCCTTGTAGCGCGTGCGCAGCTCCACCAGCGGTTGCATATTCACTTCGTTGAACGTCGTCAGGATGGCGGCGGTCGATTGCGACTGCACCAAGCGTTCTGCAACGCGCTGGCGCAGGCGCGACATCGGCACGCGTTGCTCCGGACGATTGACTAGCTCTGAGATGTCGATCGGCGCTTTGACGTCGGGTAGCGCGGGTCGCGCCGTTGGTGCCGGCGCGGCAGGTGCAGCCGTTGGTTTTGCTTTCGCTTCGACCGCCCCGATAACGTCGCCCTTAGTAATGCGTCCGTCTTTACCGGTGCCTGCGACTTGTGACGCTGTTATCGCTGCATCCGCCATCATCTTTGCGGCCGCGGGCATTGCAACGCCGGCTTTCGTGTCGGCGCTAGCAACGGCAGGCGGCTGCAGCGGTGCAGTTGCAACGGGAATTGGTGCGGCGGCCGGCTTCGCGGCAGCCACCGTGGCTTTGGCGTCGGTATCGAGCCGCGCAATCAACTCGCCCGCCAACACCGTGCTGCCGTCGGGTTTGACGATCTCCGCCATCACGCCGGCTGCGGGCGCCGGCACTTCGAGCACGACCTTGTCGGTCTCGACTTCGATCAACGTCTCATCGATCGCGACTGCCTCGCCGGGCTTCTTCTTCCATTGCAGCAGTGTCGCTTCGGCGACCGACTCGGACAGCTGCGGCACTTTGACTTCAATGATCGACATTTCTATTCCATCTATTTATTCAACATCAAGCCCTTGAGCTTGCCGAACGCCTGCTCGATCAGCGCCTTCTGCTGCTCGCTGTGCTTGGCGTAATAACCGACCGCTGGGGACGCCGATGCTGCGCGCCCTGCATAGGCGAGCTTCTGGCCGTCGGTCATGTTTTCAAGTACGTGGTGCTGAATGTAGAACCACGGTCCTTGATTGGCAGGCTCGTCTTGACACCACACGACCTCTGCCAGGGCCGGATAGCGCTTCAGCTCGGCCGCCAGCGACTTGTGCGGAAACGGATAGAGCTGCTCGATGCGGAAAATTGCAACATCGTTCTCTTCGCGCTCGCGCCGCGCGTTGACCAGGTCGTAGTACACCTTGCCCGAGCAGCCGATCACACGCTTGACTTTCTTCGGATCGATTGCCGCATCGACTTCGCCGATCACGGTGCGAAACTCTCCCTTCGTGAGTTCCGATAGGTCTGACGTCGCGTCCTTCGCGCGCAACAGCGACTTCGGCGTCATAATGACGAGCGGCTTACGAAACAGCCGGATCATCTGCCGTCGCAGCAGGTGAAAGATCTGCGCCGCCGAAGTCGGCTGCACAACCTGCATGTTGTTATCCGCCGCGAGCTGCAGAAAGCGCTCGAGCCGTGCCGACGAGTGCTCCGGGCCCTGCCCCTCGTAGCCATGCGGCAGCATCAGCGTCAACCCGGACTGCCGCCCCCATTTCACTTCACCCGACGAAATGAACTGGTCGACGACGACCTGCGCGCCGTTGACGAAATCTCCGAACTGCGCTTCCCACACCACTAGCGCATTGGGCTCCGCGGTCGAATAGCCATACTCGAAGGCAAGCACCGCTTCTTCGGACAACACGGAGTCGATGATTGCGAATGGCGCCTGGCCATCGGCGACGTTTTCAAGCGGCGTGTAGCTACCTTCGTCGAACTTCTCGCGGTTCTGGTCGTGCAGCACCGCGTGCCGATGCGAGAACGTGCCGCGCGCGGTGTCCTGCCCGGTGATACGCACTGCGTAGCCGCTCGACAGTAGTGTCGCGTAGGCGAGGTGCTCGGCCATGCCCCAATCGAGCGGCAGCTGGCCCTGCGCCATAGAACGGCGATCGGCCAAAACTTTTTCCACCAACGGATGCAGCTTGAAGTTCGACGGAATCGTTGTGATGCGCTCACCCAGGCGCTTCAGCTCGGCCAGCGGAACGCCGGTGTCGGCGTTGTCAGTCCATTTGCGATTCAAGAACAGCGACCAGTCGACCGCAAACTTGCTCTTGTAATTCGTGAGCACCGGATCGGACGTGCTGCGGCCTTCGTCCATCGCAGAGCGGAATTCCTTCAGCATCTCGTCGGGCTGCTCGGCGGTGATAGTGCCCTGTGTGATCAGCTTGTCGGCGTAGATCTTGCGCGTGCCGGGATGCTGACCGATCTTCTTGTACATCAGCGGTTGCGTCACGGCCGGCGTGTCCTGCTCGTTGTGGCCGAGACGGCGGAAGCAGACGATGTCAATCACGACGTCCGAGTTGAACTCTTGCCTGAAATCCATCGCCAGTTGCGTCACCAGCACGACCGCTTCTGGATCGTCGCCGTTTACATGAAACACGGGGACCTCGATCATCTTGACCACATCGGTGCAGTAGAGCGTCGAGCGCGTGTCGCGCGGGTCCGACGTCGTAAATCCGATTTGATTGTTGATGACAATGTGCACTGTGCCGCCGGTACCGTAGCCGCGTGTTTGTGCCAGGTTCAGCGTTTCCATCACGACGCCCTGGCCGGCGAATGCGGCGTCGCCGTGCACCAGCACCGGAAGCACCGTGTCGCCGCTGTCGTTCCCCTTTCTATGGTCGCCGCGGCGTTCCTGCCGCGCACGCACCGAGCCCTCTACCACCGGATTCACGATCTCCAGGTGAGAGGGATTGAACGCCAGCGACAGATGCACAGGTCCGCCGGGTGTCGAAATATCGCTCGAAAATCCGTTGTGATATTTGACGTCGCCGCCTGGCAGATCCGACGCCATTTTGCCCTCAAACTCGGCAAACAAATCCGCCGGCATCTTGCCGAGAATGTTCACAAGCACGTTGAGCCGCCCGCGGTGCGCCATGCCGATCACTATTTCCTGCACTCCGCTCAAGCCAGCGCGCTGCACCAGCTCATCCATCGACGCGATGAAGCTCTCGCTCCCTTCGAGCGAGAAACGCTTTTGCCCGACGTACTTCGTGTGCAGATAACGCTCGAGCCCCTCGGCCGCGGTCAAGCGGCCGAGGATCTCGACTTTCGTCTCCGTACTGAAGGACGGCGTTGAGCGGATCGATTCGAGCCGTTGCTGCACCCAGCGCTTCTGCGCTGGATCGGACACATACATGTATTCGGCGCCGATCGAGCCGCAATACGTTTCGCGCAGCGCTTTGACGATCTCGCGCAGCGTCATCTGTTCCTGGCCGAAGTACGTGTTGGCAGCCGAAAACACCGTGTCCATGTCGGCTTCGCTCAAGTCGTAAAACGCGGGCTCAAGCTCCGGAATCGGTGGCCGCTCACGCCGCTGCAGCGGGTCCAGATTAGCCCAGCGATTTCCGAGGAACCGGTACGCCGCAATGATCGACTGCACATGAACCTGCTTGCGCGCGACCGACAAGTCGCTCGAAGCGATCTTCGGCGCAAAGGCGTTGGCCTTGGCGCGCTGCGCGAACGATTCGACGATCGGTGCGTGCGCTACGTCCCGCGAGTCGGGCGAGCCGTCTGCCGCAGGTACCAATTGCATTTGATCGAAATAAGCACGCCACTTTTCCGGAACGGAGCCCGGATTGTCGAGGTAGCGTTCGTACAAATCCTCGACATAAGGCGCGTTGCCGCCGAACAGGTACGAGTTGGCCTGCAACTGTTTCATCATTCTCTCCTCCGAAACGAGTTTCTCGTTCAAAGCGCCCGCACAGCCTCATCGCAAGCAACGAGAGCCACGTTGGCAGCAGCGCTTCCGGCTTCCGGTCGTCGCTGATTGCATCAACCGCGCATCGCTTGCGCGGTAAACGACGATGCTACCACCGGCGTTGCGTTTGCTATCTGCAGCGCTGACACGTGTTGCGCGGCTGCCCGCCATGCCGCCGCCGCGGCTCACATAGCGTCTGGCAGGCATACACTGCGCCCAGCACGGTAATAGGAGACAAGGTGCAACCAACGGATATTAAAAATCCGGACTATTTTCATCACGTCGTCGACTGCCAATGGGCGTGCCCCGCGCACACGCCTGTCCCGGAATACATCAGGTTGATTGCGGCTGGGCGTTACACCGACGCCTACATGGTCAACTGGAGCTCCAACGTGTTTCCCGGCATTCTGGGACGCACATGTGACAGGCCGTGCGAGCCTGCGTGCCGGCGTGGACGCGTCGAGCAACAACAAGCAGACAAACCCGAACCCGTCGCGATCTGCCGTTTGAAGCGCGTCGCCGCTGACTACAAAGACGACGACATTGCCAAGCGCCTGCCGAAGCGGCGCGTGCCGATGAACGGCAAGCGAGTCGCGTGCGTCGGGGGCGGACCGGCGTCGTTGACCGTCGCACGCGATCTCGCACCGCAGGGCTACGCCGTCACCGTGTTCGACCAGGACCCACGGGCCGGCGGCATGATCCGTACGCAGATTCCGCGCTTTCGTTTGCCTGAAGAAGTGATCGACGAGGAAACAGGCTACATCCTCGAGCTCGGCGTCGAGTTTCGCGGCGGCGTGAAGATCGAGTCGATGAAATCGCTGTTGGCGGAGAAGTACGACGCGATATTTGTCGGCTCCGGCGCACCGCGCGGTCGCGATCTTGACCTTCCCGGGCGCGTGGAAGCTTCGGCGAAGATACACGTCGGTATCGATTGGCTGTCGTCGGTGTCATTCGGTCATGTCAGCCGCATTGGCAGGCGCGTAATCGTGCTGGGCGGCGGCAACACCGCGATGGACTGTTGCCGCACATCGAAGCGGATCGGCGGCGAAGACGTCAAGGTCATCGTACGCTCGGGTTTCGAAGAGATGAAAGCGTCGCCATGGGAAAAAGAAGACGCGATGCACGAGGGCATTCCGATCTTGAACTACCTTGTGCCGAAAGCGTTTCTGCACGACAACGGCCGGTTAACTGGAATGAGCTTCGAGAAGGTGCAGGCTCAATACGATGACAAAGGCCGACGTTCCTTGAAACCCACCGGCGAGCCCCAGGTTATTCACGAGTGCGACGAGGTGCTGATCGCAGTCGGACAGGAAAACGCCTTTCCGTGGATCGAGCGCGATTCCGGCATCGCCTTCGATGAGCACGGCATGCCGGTGCTTAACAAGACAACCCTGCAGTCGTCGATTCCGAATGTGTTCTTCGGCGGCGATTCGGCGCTTGGGCCGAAGAACATCATCTGGGCGGTGGCGCACGGACACGACGCCGCGATCTCGATCGACAAGCTCTTACACGGTGAAGACGTCTGCGATCGCCCTGCTCCCGGCGTGAATTTGCTGTCGCAGAAGATGGGTATTCACGAATGGAGTTACGACAATGAAGTCGCCAACGACGAGCGCTACAAAGTGCCCTGGCGCGACGTTAACCAGGTGCTGCGCAATATCAAGGTCGAAGTCGAGCTCGGGTTCGATCCGGCGACGGCGTGGAAGGAGGCGCAGCGGTGCCTGAACTGCGATGTGCAGACTGTCTTTACGGCGCAGCTCTGCATTGAGTGCGATGCGTGTGTGGACATCTGCCCGACCGATTGCATCAACTTCATCGCCAACGGTGAAGAGTTAGAGCTGCGGCAACGGTTGCGCGCACCGGCGCTGAATCTCGAACAGGACCTGTACATCGCCCTGGGTTTGAAAACCGGCCGCGCGATGGTCAAGGACGAGGACGTGTGCCTGCACTGCGGGCTGTGCGCCGAACGGTGCCCAACCGGCGCGTGGGACATCCAGAAGTTTTTGCTTGAAATGACGCAGGCAGGACGCGATTGCCGCACGCCGAAGCAAAGGGTGGCGGCATGAGCGTTCCGCCCGGCCGCCCGAAGGAAGGGTCGCTCCCGCTTGGCGGGACGGCGCGCAGCGCCCAGGGTGCACCCATGCTTGCTCCTGACAGAGCAGCTGCGGCTTCCTCAACACGCGCTTCGCGCATTCAGGCGGTCAACGACTTCGTCATCAAGTTTGCCAACGTCAACGGCTCAGGATCGGCGTCGGCCAACGAGCTGTTCGCGCGCAGCATCCTGCGCATGGGCGTTCCGGTTTCTCCGCGCAACATTTTCCCGTCGAACATTCAGGGCCTGCCGACCTGGTACGAGGTGCGCGTCACCGAGCAGGGCCATCTCGGCCGCCGCGGCGGCGTCGACCTGATGGTCGCGATGAATCCGCAGACTTGGGAAAGAGATGTTGCCGAGATTGAGCCCGGTGGCTATCTGATGTACGACAGCACGAAGCCGATCGCCGCTGCAACGCTGCGCACCGATGTCAACCTGATCGGCGTGCCGCTGACGGACATCGCGGCAAGCAAGTATGTGGACGCCAAAGAGCGACAGCTGCTGAAGAACATCATGTACGTCGGCGTGCTGACCGAGCTGCTGGGCATCGAGCCCGAAGTGATAGCGCAGCTGCTGGGCGAGCAATACAAGGGCAAGGATCGGTTGATCAAGCCAAACCTCGATGCGTTCATGACCGGACTGCATCACGCGCGCGAGCGGCTCGAAGACGCGATCGACCTGCGCGTCGAGCGCCGCGACGCGGTCGGCGGGCGCATCTTTATTGAGGGTAACGCAGCCGCGGCGCTCGGATGCGTCTACGGCGGCGCGACCGTCTGCGCGTGGTATCCAATCACACCGTCGTCATCGCTGGCCGAAGCGTTTCAGAAATACTGTGGCAAGTATCGGGTCGATAAGGCGACCGGTACTAATAAGTTCGCGATCGTGCAGGCCGAGGATGAGCTGGCATCGATTGGCATTGTTATCGGCGCTGGCTGGAACGGGGCGCGTTCGTTTACGGCCACCTCCGGCCCCGGCATTTCGCTGATGAGCGAGTTCATCGGCCTCGCCTACTTCGCCGAAGTCCCGGCGGTCATAATTGACGTGCAACGCGGCGGACCTTCAACCGGCATGCCGACCCGCACGCAGCAATCTGATCTGCTCGCCTGCGCGTACGCGTCGCATGGCGATACAAAACACGTGCTGCTGTTTCCGGAAGACCCTCACGAGTGCTTCGAGTTTGCCGCCGCGTCGCTCGATCTAGCGGAGCGATTGCAGACGCCAATTTTTCTGATGACCGACCTGGACATCGGCATGAATCATCGCCTGTGCGCGCCGCTGAAGTGGGACGATGCCCGCCGATATGACCGCGGCAAGGTGATGACCGACGCCGAGCTCGACGCGGGCCGCGACTTCGGGCGTTACCTCGACGCCGACGGCGACGGTATCCCCTCGCGCACCCTGCCCGGCACGCACGCGACGCGCGGCGCTTACTTCACTCGCGGAACGACCAAGGATGCGTACGCGCGTTACTCCGAAGCTGGTCCGGACTACGTCTACAACATGGAGCGGCTGTTGAAGAAGTTCGCCACCGCCGCCAAGCTAGTACCGCAGCCCGTGGTCGCTAAGGCATCGAAGTCAACATCGCACGGTGTCATCTACTACGGTTCGACCAGTCCGTCAATGAACGAAGCGATCGACGCGCTCGAGCGGCAAAACGTTCACCTGGATAGGCTGCGGGTGCGAGCGTTTCCGTTCGCGGCGTCGATCAAGAAGTTCATCGCAGATCATGAATCCGTATACGTGGTCGAACAGAATCGCGATGGGCAATTGCGCTCGATGCTGATTAACGAATTGCAGATCGACCCCGCGCGGTTGGTAGCAGTGTTGCACTACGACGGCACACCGATCACCGCCCGCTTCATCGTCGAAGCAATTGCGTCTCGCGTGCGTGGTGCGAACGTGCTTCCGATCAAATCAGGAAAAGCTGCATGAGCGCTTTCGCACGACCGCTCCGAAGAAAGCGCGCCGTCCGTCTTGGAGAGATCGCGCACAGCGCGCCCGAGCATCGATGACTTACTTGGCAAAACCGAAGCTGCGCCATCCGACACTGCCGGCCAACCGGCTTGGCTACACGCGGCGCGACTACGAGGGAAAGATCTCGACCCTGTGCGCGGGTTGCGGCCACGATGCAATCTCCGCTGCGATCGTGCAGGCGTGCTGGGAACTCGCGATCGAGCCGCATCGCGTCGCAAAGTTATCCGGGATCGGGTGCTCCTCTAAAACACCCGACTATTTCCTCGGCGCCTCGCACGGGTTTAACTCGGTGCACGGGCGCATGCCTTCGGTGCTTACCGGCGCCAACCTTGCAAATCGCGATCTGCTTTACCTTGGCGTGTCGGGCGACGGCGACTCGGCGTCGATCGGGTTCGGCCAGTTTGCGCACCTCATCCGCCGGGGCGTCAACATGACTTACATCGTCGAAAACAACGGCGTTTATGGTCTTACCAAAGGACAGTTTTCGGCGACCGCTGACCAGGGCTCGAAATCAAAGCGAGGCGCGGTCAACCGCGACGCGCCGATTGACATGGTCGCGATCGCGCTGCAGCTCGGCGTCACCTACGTCGCGCGTAGTTTTTCCGGCGACAAGGATCAATTGGTGCCGCTGATCAAGGGCGCGTTGAGCCACCGCGGCGCGGCGCTGCTCGACGTGCTGAGCCCATGCGTGGCGTTCAACAATCATCCGGGCAGCACCAAGAGTTACGACTACGTGCGCGAGCACAACGACGCGGTCAATCGTCTCGACTTCATGCCGCACCGGGAAGCGATCGGGGCCGATTACGCTGCTGGCGAAGTGATCGAAGTGATGCAGCACGACGGCAGCCGGTTGCGGCTGCGCAAGCTCGACGAGGCGTACGACGCCCGCGATCGCCTGACCGCAATCAATCACATTCAGCAACACCAAGCGCGCGGCGAGATCGTTACCGGATTGCTTTACATCGATCCCGAGGCCGACGATTTGCACGACCACCTCGCGACCTCCGCTACACCGCTGAACAAGCTGACCGAAGCTGACCTCTGTCCGGGCGCCGCCGCGCTGCAGGCGTTGAACACGGAGCTGCGCTAGCTTCACCGTATATTCATCACGCGTTCCGCTATTCTTCACGCGGCAGCGTAACGATGGCAACTCCCGTGTTCACTGGAGCTCCTCGTGTTCAAGCTGCCGCACAACTCGCTACTGCTCAAAGCCCTCGTCATCGGCGTGCTCGCTATTTTGATGATGATTCCGCTAGGCATGATCGAAGGTCTGATTGCCGAGCGCGCGTCACGCCGCAATGAAGCCATTTCAAGCGTGCAGGCGAGCTTCGCCGGCCCGCAGACAGTGACGTTGCCTTTCTTCGTTTGGCCTTACGTCGAGCAGTGGTCCGAGCAGAGTGTCGATGCAGCGGGTCGCGTCCGCATGACGCCGATGAGCGAAACAAAGACTCTGGTGTGGTTTGCAGACCAGGCACAGGCCGCCGCAGACGTGACGGTAAAGAACGATCGCTATCGCGGCATTCACCGCGTGCGCACTTACGAATCGACCGTTGCGATCAACGGCGCAATGACGTGGCCGGACCGCAGCCAGGTAAAGCCCTCGGCCGAGGGGCGGCGCATTGTCTGGGCAGAGCCCCGCCTGGCGCTTCCGATCTCCGACGTGCGCGGCCTGCGCGGGACGCCTGCCATCACCTTGAGTGGCCAGGCGCTGAACTTTCGCGAAGGCACGCAGGTTCCGATGCTAACGGCGGGTCTGCACGTCGTGCTGGCAGATCAAGCAGCGGCCGTGGCTGTACGTTTTTCGATTCGCCTCGAGCTCGCAGGCACCGAGCGCCTCGCATTTGCGCCCACCGCAACTACGAACGCAGTCACCGTCAAGTCCGCGTGGCGGGATCCGCACTTCGGCGGCAGCTATCTGCCGCGCGACCGCACCGTCACCGAGAGCGGGTTCTCCGCCGACTGGACAATCTCGGCGCTCGCTTCTGACGTACAGCAGCAAGTTCGGCACCTCGCGTCCCAAACGCAGCTCGATAGGCGGCCACAGCAACACGCGCCTTCGCGGCTGGACACCTTTGAAATCAATTTCATTGAAGCGGTCAACACGTACCTGCTCGCCGAGCGCTCGGCCAAACACGGCGCGATGATCATCGTTCTCGTCTTCGGCGCGATGTTTCTGTTCGACACGCTGCGCGCGCTCAATGCGCACCCGGTGCAGTATGGCT
>DATLOA010000044.1:0-3659 GCA_035536515.1 Burkholderiaceae bacterium
GATGACGGCCTCGTACCCGGGGACACCCGCCTCGGCCATCGTGGGTACCTGAGGCAGCACGGCAGACCGTTTTTCACCGGTGGTGCCGACTGCCTTGACCTTGCCACTGCGAACGTGATCGCTCATCGTCGGCACGGCGTCAAACATCATCTGCACCTGTCCGCCCAGCACATCGGTGCGCGCTCCCGAGCTTCCCTTGTAAGGCACGTGAATGATGTCGACACCCGCCATGGCTTTGAACAGTTCGCCCGCCATGTGATACGGTGTTCCGTTGCCTGACGATGCGTAGTTGAGCTCCTTTGGTTTCGACTTTGCAAGCTGCAACAGCTCGGCAAGCGTATTGACTGGCAGCGACGGATGAACCACCAGCACTAGATCCGAATAATTGATCGGCGCCACCGGCACAAAGTCACGCAGCAGTTGATACGGTTTGTTTGGAATCAGCGATTCATTGACCGTGTGCGTGTTCGACATCATTAACAGCGTGTAGCCATCCGGCGCGCTCTTGGCGACCGCGTCAGTGCCGATGATCGCGCCCGCCCCTGGCCGATTGTCAACGACGACTGACTGTCCGAGCGAATCCTGCAGACGCTGGCCAATGAAGCGCGCGTAAATGTCTGCAGGTCCGCCGGCCGCGAACGGCACGACGATGCGCACTGGCTTTGAGGGGTATTCCTGCGCGTGCGACCCAACGCCGGCAAGCGCGAACAACAAACCGAGCAAGAATCTTTGCATCGAACGTTGCATAAGGTCCCTCGCAATGAGTGCGCGGCGTGCCGGCATGGTGGTTAGGTGCTCGCGTAAGCGCCGACGCCTACGCAATCCAGAAAGTACGCACCCGTGTCGTCTTTCGCCAGCCCGTGAATGTCGGTACCGAAGCCAGGATATCGCGCGTTCAGATCGCGCGCGAATTGCAGGTAGCGCACGATCGTCGCATTAATCCGCTCGCCCGGAATCAGCAGCGGAATACCAGGTGGATACGGAGTGAGCAGTACCGCGGTGACGCGACCTTCGAGCTCGTCGATTGACACACGATCGATCGCGCTGTGCGCCATCTGCGCGTACGCGTCGGTCGGCTTCATCACGGGCTCCATTTCCGACAAATACATCTCAGTAGTCAGGCGCGCTATGTCGCTCTGGCGGTAAATGTCATGCACCGAATCGCACAACTGCCGCAGACCCATTCTTTCGTACTGCGGAAATCCCTTTAGAAACTCGGGCATCACGCGCCACAGCGGTTGGTTCTTGTCGTAATCATCCTTGAACTGCTGAAGCTCGGTGACCATCGTGTTCCATCGGCCCTTGGTAATTCCGATGGTGAACATGATAAAAAATGAATACAGCCCCGTTTTTTCGACGATGATGCCGTGCTCAGCCAGATAACGCGTCACCACCGCGGCGGGAATTCCTGGATCGACGAACGAGCCGTCGAGATTGAGCCCGGGCGTGATTACCGTCGCCTTGATCGGGTCAAGCATGTTGAAGCCGGCGGCGACGTCGCCGAAACCGTGCCAGTCGTCGTTGGCGCCCAAGATCCAATCGTCACGCGTGCCGATTCCTTCGTTGGGCAACTTCTCAGGCCCCCAGACCTTGAACCACCACGAGTCGCCGTATTCGACATCGACTTTCCGCATCGCGCGCCTGAAGTCGAGCGCTTCAGTAATTGATTCCTCGACCAGTGCGGTGCCGCCGGGCGGCTCCATCATCGCCGCTGCGACGTCGCACGACGCGATGATTGCGTACTGCGGCGACGTCGACGTATGCATCAAAAATGCCTCGTTGAACATGTAGCGATCGAGGCTTTCGTTCTGCGAGTTGCGGATCAGAATCTGCGACGCCTGCGACAGGCCGGCAAGCATCTTGTGCGTCGACTGGGTCGAGAACACCATCGAATCCTTATTGCGCCGCCGCTCGGTTTCCAACCCGCCAATTGCGTGCATGTCACGGTAAAAAGCGTGGAACGCCGCGTGCGGCAGCCATGCTTCGTCGAAGTGCAGCGTATCGATCTTGCCGTCAAGCTGTTCATTGATCGTTTCGACGTTGTAGATGATGCCGTCATAGGTGCTCTGGGTGAGCGTCAATACCCTCGGCTTCGAACGACCGTTTTCACTTTGCTTGTTCTTCAACAACGGATGGCGCGCAATTTTCTGCGCAATCGATTTCCACTTGAATTCCTTCAGCGGTATCGGACCGATGATCCCGTAGTGATTTCGGGTCGGCGTCAGAAACACCGGGATTGCGCCGGTCATCGTGATCGCGTGCAGCACCGATTTATGGCAATTCCGATCGACCACCACTACGTCGTTCGGGGCAACGACGTAATGCCACACGATCTTGTTCGAAGTGGATGTGCCGTTGGTGACAAAAAACAGATGATCAGCGCCGAATATGCGCGCGGCGTTGCGCTCGCTCGCCGCCACCGGCCCGGTATGGTCGAGCAGCTGGCCCAATTCGTCGACCGAGTTGCACACGTCGGCACGCAGCATATTTTCGCCGAAGAACTGATGGAACATCCGGCCGACCGGGCTCTTCAGAAACGCCACACCGCCCGAGTGCCCCGGACAGTGCCACGAGTACGAGCCATCCTGTGCGTAATGCGTCAGAGCGCGGAAAAAAGGCGGCGCAAGCGCTTCCAGGTACACGCGCGCTTCGCGAATGATGTAGCGCGCGACAAATTCCGGCGTGTCTTCGAACATGTGAATGAAGCCATGCAGCTCACGCAGCAGATCGTTCGGCATGTGGTGCGTGGTGCGCGTCTCGCCGTAAAGAAAGATCGGAATGTCAGCGTTACGACGCCGAATCTCACGCACGAACGCCGCCAGCTTCGCAATCGTTTGCTCATTGGCGTGCCCTTCAGCCAGCTCTTCGTCGTCAACCGACAAGATGAACGCGGACGCGTGGCTCTGCTGCTGCGCGAAGCTCGAGACGTCAGAAAACGTCGTCACGCCAAGAATCTCGACGCCCTCGGCCTCGATTGCCTTGGCGAGGGCGCGGATGCCGAGCCCGCTGGCGTTCTCGGAACGAAAATCCTCGTCGATGATGACGATCGGAAAGCGGAAACGCATGGACGGGGAGTGAGCTGGCGTGGACGCAGGACCGCGGATTATCCGCGCAGCCTTGATTCGACAGCAAGCGGTGCAATTTGGGCACTTATCTCCGCCTGTTACACGGTGTTACAGCACGCGCTGCGTGTCGGAGTTACGGTGCGTCAACAGGGCGAACCTTCGAACGTTAGGCGACTCAGACACGGGACACTTGCCGGAGATCCTATGCAACGCTTCTTGATGTTGTTCGCGGCAGTACTTATCGCCGGATGCGCGACCGCGAGCGCGCAACAATCCAGTGACAGTCCGCCGCTGATTGCCGGACGAGTTTCGCTCGCTGAAGGCGACGTGCAGGTGTGGCGCGCCGAAGAAGACGCGGACGGCGAGTGGGACCTTGCGCAAGTTAACGACGTGGTCACCGTCGGTACCGGCTTGTACACCGGCTCTAATGGACGCGCAGAGTTCCGGGTCGGACCGAACACGTATCGTCTTACGGCCAACAGCCGCGGCGGTTTCAATCAGCTCGACTACGGCAGCGCGGTGTTCAATCTGGAATATGGTTCGGTAAACGTCTCACTGGCGCAGCCGCAGCAGGGAGAATCAGCGTCGGTGACG
>DATLOA010000045.1:0-2659 GCA_035536515.1 Burkholderiaceae bacterium
GAAGCGCGCAGAAGCAGTCAAGCAGCGCTTGATGCTGCTGGGCGTGGTCGACTCGCAGGTCGAGACGGTCAGCTTCGGCGAAGAAAAGCCGCGTGGCTCAGGCTCGAGCGAAGACGCGTGGGCGCAGAATCGTCGGGCGGATCTAAACTATCGATAGCGTTGCTCGTGTACGCGACCTTGCGGTCGCACGTGCACTCGCAACGATTAGTTAGAAGGTCGGCTTCGGGCGGTCGGGCGCCCGACCTTGATATATAAAACGCAAGTGGCGACCGCTTGGACGGTCGCTGCGAATTAGGAGCGGCGCAGTTGAGATTGCTTGTCGCGATTCTGGCGCTTGGTTTTGTTCTGCCAGTGCACGCGCAGCTGTTTTCCGACAGCGACGCGCGCAAGGCCATACTGGAATTGCGTACCAAGCTTGCCGACCAGGAGCGCGCGCTGCAGCAGAAGGATGTGGATCTGTCCGCGCGGCTCGATCGTCTGGAAACCGCGCAGCGCAATCAGCTGGAGCTAGCAAACCAGGCCGAAACGTTGCGACAGGAGATCGCCCGCCTGCGAGGCCAGGTCGAAGCGCTTACCAACGAAGTGGCGACCTTACAGAAGCGCAACCGCGATCTGTATTCCGATCTCGATGCTCGGCTAAAGAAGATGGAGCCGTCGACCGTCGCTGTCGATGGCAAACCCGTTGCAGTAGATCGCAGCGAGCTGACCGCCTACGAGACGGCGCTTGCGCAGTTTCGCGCTTCCGACTTCAAAGGCGCTTTGGCGAGTTTTCAGCAATTCGTGGCCCGCTATCCACAATCGGCTTACGTGCCGGTGGCGCACTACTGGATCGGCAGCTCGCATTACGCGCTGAAAGAGTACAAATCCGCGATCGCCGCACAGCAGATTTTGGTCGATCGCTATCAAGACTCGACGCGCGCGCCCGATGCGCTGTTGTCCATCGCCGAAAGCCAGTTGCAGTTGGGCGACAAGCGCTCGGCGAACCGGACGCTTGGTCGTTTGATCAAAGACTACCCAGAGAGCGACGCGGCCAAGGTAGCGCGCGAGCGGCTACCGGCAACGCGTTAGCGCTAGTGCAGAGGGTGCAAGGCCCTGGCTGTGATGACGTCGCCGGGTGACCTGGCTGCCATTGCAACCGCCACGGTTGCGGCCGTATTCGCACTTGCATTCGCGTTCGGCGCGATCGTTGCTCGCACCAACTTTTGCACGATGGGCAGCGTCGCGGACATCGTGAGCTTCGGAGACTGGACGCGCATGCGTCAATGGCTGCTCGCCATTGCTGTAGCGATACTCGGCACGAATTTACTGGCGGCGGCCGGTGTTATTGACACAGCCGATAGCTTCTACACGTCGCCGCGCTTCATGCCCCTAGCGTATTTGATCGGCGGTTTGATGTTCGGATTCGGCATGGTGCTAACCGGCGGGTGCGGATCGAAGTCGCTGGTGCGTGCCGGCGGCGGCAGCCTGAAATCGCTCGTGGTGCTGGTGGTGCTCGGCATCGTCGCGTACATCTCGCTGCGCGGATTATTGGCGGTGTTTCGCGTTGGCGTCATCGAGCCGGTCGGCGTGCGGCTCGATACGCCGCAGGATCTGCCGTCGCTGCTGGCGGGCGCTGCAATGACGAAAGCTGCGTTGCAAGTCGGGCTCGCTCTGCTGATATCAGCTGGCTTGTTGGTCGCCGTCTTTCGTGACCGCAGCTTTCGCACGTTCGACAATCTTCTTGCGGGTGTTGGTATCGGCACGATCATTGTTGGCGCGTGGGCCATCTCTGGAACGATCGGGCATGTCGAGGAGCACCCGAATACTTTGCAGGAAGCGTTCTTGCGAACTAACTCGGGCCGCATGGAATCGCTATCGTTCGTCGCGCCGGTGGCTTACACGATCGACTATCTAATGTTCTTCAGCGACACCAGCAAAGTGGTGACAATCGGTATCGCGGCGGTGGTCGGAATGATCAGCGGATCAGCGGCATATGCACTCATCGCACGGCAGTTTCGCTGGGAAGGCTTTCGTGACACCGAAGATACCGCCAATCATCTGGTCGGCGCGGCGCTAATGGGGTTCGGCGGAGTCACCGCGCTCGGTTGCACGGTGGGCCAGGGCCTGTCCGGGGTGTCGACGCTTGCATTGGGTTCGTTCATCGCCCTGGCGGCGATCGTGTCGGGTGCGGTGTTAGCGTTGAAGTATCAAGCGTGGCGGCTCGATCGCATTGCGTAGAAGAGGTTAGTCAATGAGCGCGGAAAAGAGGTTCGCATCGCAGGCCGACGTCGAAGAAAAGCAGGCGAGCTTCGACAAGCTGTCCGACAACGCCTACGCATACACGACCGAGGGCGATCCCAACACCGGCATCGTGATCGGCGATGACGCCGTGATGGTGATCGATGCGCAGGCTACGCCGGTGATGGCGCAGGATGTGGTGCGCCACATCCGCCGGGTGACGGATAAGCCGATTAAATACGTCGTGTTAACGCACTACCACGCGGTGCGCGTGCTCGGCGCTTCGGGTTACAAGGCAGAGCACATCATTGCGAGCCGCGATACCCACGATCTGATCACTGAGCGCGGCGAGGCCGACATGAAGAGCGAGATCGAGCGCTTCCCGCGGCTATTTCGTGCGGTCGAGTCGGTGCCGGGGCTGACGTGGCCGACGATCGTGTTC
>DATLOA010000046.1:0-2902 GCA_035536515.1 Burkholderiaceae bacterium
GCCAGCGGTGCGATCTCGAGCGCTTGCATTGCCAGATACACAGCAACAAAAGTCAATCCGCTTTCGAGCACGCTTGCCGCCAGCAGCGCCGGGTTGCGCCGGACCCAGCCGAACGACACGCGCTGACCGACGTCGAACAAAATCACCGCGGCGGCAAAGTTCATCGCAAAATGCATCGTGCGGATTGGCAGCTCTTCGATCTTCAACAGCTGTATTACGTAGCCACCTGCGCCAAACAGCGCGCCCGCCGCGAGGTATCCGAGCAGGCGCGGCACGCGTAGCCAGCGCGCGGCGACCTCGCCCGCAGCCGCGGCGAACAACGCGAGCACCGCCACAGCAACCGCAGTGGGCCACGTAGGAGGCCATTCGGGAAGAAAGCTGAGATCCATCAGTGGCGCGCTTCTTCTTGCTTTAGGGACGCGGCCAGGCTGTCAAGACAGTCAGGACAGTCGCATTGATCCCTGGGCAGACGGGTCAGTCACGATTCGAAGGCGAAACAAATCAGCGAGCCGGCGCACCTTCAGCTTTTCCATCAAACGCGCCCGGTGAACCTCGACCGTGCGCGGGCTGATTCCCAGTTCAGCCGCTATTTCGCGATTGTGCAGTCCATCGGTGATGCGCCAGAAGACTTCATGCTCGCGCGGCGTCAGACGCGCAACCAGATCCATCATCTGCGTCCGCTCGCGCACCAGACCGATGGCCTGCGTGTCGCTTGCAAGCGCCGCGCCGACCGCGTCGAGCAAGTCCTGCGCTTGCACCGGCTTCTCGAGAAAGTCGCGCGCGCCCGCCAGCAACGCCGCCCGCGCAGTTGCAACGTCACCATGACCGGTGATGACGATTACAGGCAACTGCGGCGGGTCACTAAGCTTCGCGTGCAGGTCGAGGCCGCTCATACCCGGCAGGCGCAGATCGACCACTGCGCACGCCGGCCGAGAGGCGGCGCCATGCCGCAGAAAATCCTCCGCGCTGGCGAAGCAATGCACGCTTAATTTGTTTGCCTTCAACAGCTCGGCAAGCACCTCGCACGCATCCGCATCGTCTTCGACGATATATACGGTGGGTTGCAACGCGGGCGAATCAGAAGGGGATGTCGTCATCCATCTCAGCAACACTGGGCGCTGGCTTGTTCGCGCCCCTGGTTCCACCCGAAGGCGTCGAACGCGCCGGCGAACGCGTTTCCTCGCCGCCGTCGAAGTCGCCACCCGCGGCTCCGCCCATGCCCTCGCGTGAACCCAGCATTTGCATGTTGTCTGCAATCACTTCGGTCGTATAGCGATCCTGGCCTTCCTTATCTTGCCATTTGCGAGTGCGTAATCTGCCTTCAACGTATACCGGCCGGCCCTTTTTCAAATACTCACCAGCGATCTCGGCAAGTCGACCGAAGAATGCGATTTTGTGCCATTCGGTCGCTTCTTTCATTTCGCCGCTGGCTTTGTCCTTCCATCGATCAGATGTCGCGATGGTGATGTTCGTGACTGCGGCGCCATCGGCTGTGTAGCGCGTCTCCGGATCACGACCCAGGTTTCCGATCAGTATTACCTTATTAACGGATGCCATCGCTGCCTCCTCCCATGACCTCATAACCACACGACTTCATACTTCAAAGAATTTTCTTACTGGCGTCAAATTGGCAGCGGCTCGCCCGCCTTTACCGGAACCTCGCGCATGCCCAGCGCAATCAGCCACCATGAGGCCATCACAACCGCAGCAAACACAAACACCGCTTTTAGTCCCCACCGCGCGACAATCGCACCGCCCAACGCGCCGCCAGCGAACAGGCCCAACGCCTGCGCCGTATTGTAGATGCCCAATGCGAGCCCCTTGGCAGATGCCGGCGCAAGGCGTGATACCAGTGATGGAAGACTCGCTTCTAGAATGTTGAAGCCGGTGAAAAAGATCAACAGCATGATCGCCATCCAGAAGATCGTCTCGCCACTTAGCATGAATCCGAGCTGCGCCACCAGCACTAGAACGATCGAACAGATGAAAAGCGGCCGCATCATGCCTCGGCGCTCGGCCGCGACAAGCGGCACCGCCATCAGCGCGAACGACACCAGCACGGTCGGCAAATAAACCTTCCAGTGCTCGGAAAGCGGCAGCCCGCCTTGCACCAGCAGGATCGGAATGACGACAAACATCGTCATTAACACCATGTGCAGAAAAAAAATGCCCACGTTAAGGCGCAGCAGCTGGCGGTCGAACAATACTGCGCCAGTGCTCGACCGGTCGTCTGCCTTTGCCGCAGCGGCGGGCGCGTCAGGAACGACCCACAGCAGCACGCCGATCGCCGCGACCACGAGTACGCCGGTCATCCCAAACAAGCCGCGCACTCCAATCAACGGATAAAGCACTGGCGCCAACACCAGGGAGCCGGCGAACGTCAGTGCTACCGAGCCGCCGACCAACGCCATAGCCTTGGTTCGATGCACTTCGCGCGTGCTGTCGGCAATAAATGCAGTGACCGCGGCGGAAATTGCACCCGCACCTTGAATCGCTCGGCCGGCGATCGTCCATGCGATGTCGGTCGCGAAAGCCGCGACGAAGCTGCCAGCGGCAAACACAACCAGGCCGGCTGCAATCACCGGCTTGCGCCCCCAGCGATCGCTGGCAACGCCATAGGGAATCTGCAACAAACCTTGCGTGAGGCCGTAGATTCCAAGCGCCACACCGACCAGCGTCGCATCAGTTCCACCGGGTATCGACTGCGCGTAAACCGCGAACACCGGCAGGATCAGGAACAAGCCAAGCAATCGCAGCGCAAAGATCGAGGCCAGCGAAACGCTGGCGCGAATCTCAAGCGCAGTCATTGAAGAGGCCAAGGTGGATGCGTTCGAGGGCGTCGCGTACACGAGCAACGCATCGCGGATATAGTAACAAGTTGCCCTTTTGATTCGCACCGTTT
>DATLOA010000047.1:0-9926 GCA_035536515.1 Burkholderiaceae bacterium
CGGCCAGGGCCTCGTTCAGAGCAACGGCCAAGCGGGTGCAGGGCAGAACCACGGTTCAGGTCGCGGTCGCGGCAAACCTCCGCAGGGCAACCGACCCCCGCGCCAGCCTGATCCGCTAACAAGCAGCGTGACTTACATCGCGGCGGGTCACGGGCTGCCTAACAACGGGCGTCCAGCACGATTCAAGCGCGGTAAACCGCCCCGCAGCTTCTAGGTATCCCGTTCTACCGGTCAGCGCACGTCGACGACGCGCTTGTTGTGACGGGCCTGCACCCCATATAATGCGCGGCTGCTGTTTGGCTGCGCCGATAGGCGAGACAGAGGCTGCAGCAAGCCTGGCAAGAATAAAAATGGGCTAAGAAATGGGCTTTACGGCCCATTTTTTATTTCCGGGCTCGTATTTGACAAAGTGGGGAGCGTTGTCGATGGCTGATGTGGCGAGCGACTTGTATCGCACCGTGGAGCGCACGGTCGGCGGGCTTGGCTACCAGCTGGTCGATGTTGAGCGCTTGGGAGGAGGCCTGCTGCGGGTGAGTGTGGATACGGGAAAAGGTGTGGGACTGGAAGATTGCGAGCGAGTGAGCCGTCAGTTATCGCACGTGTTTGCCGTTGAGCAGGTCGATTATCAGCGCCTCGAAGTATCGTCGCCCGGCCTTGACCGGCGACTGAGAACGGCTGAAGACTTCGCGCGCTTTATTGGAAAAGAAATCAGCGTCCAGTTATATGCGCCTTCAGTCGCGGCCGGTGGGCGCAAACGTTTGCGTGGCCGCGTGGTTGAATTTGTCGGTGCTGCGGGTGAGGAGCGGCTGCACTTACAGATGGTGGCGGATCAAGCGCCTGCGGGGCACGGTCGCAGGGCGTCAAAGACTGACGTCAAGGCATCCGCGCAGGCGCGCACGGATCTCACTGGCATCATTGAGATTGCATTGAAGGATATCGACAAAGCGCGTTTGGTTCCGGAACTGGACTTTCGGCCAGCGCGGTTGAACGCTTCGCGTGCGGACGCGATGCACGTCAGTGCGGGCAGTTTGGGAGGCGAACAGAGATGAGCCGTGAGATTTTGTTGTTGGTCGATGCGCTGGCGCGCGAAAAGAATGTACCTAAGGACATCGTGTTCGGTGCGCTGGAACTCGCGCTGGCAACGGCGACCAAGAAGCTGTATGCCGAGGAAGACGTGGACATCCGCGTTGCGGTCGATCGGGAAACTGGCGAGTACGACGCGTTTCGCCGTTGGCTGGTGGTGCCGGACGAGGCCGGTCTGCAGGAGCCCGGTCATCACATCATTCTGTCGGATGCGCGCGACCAGATCGCCGACATCGAGCTCGAAGAACACATTGAAGAGCAATTGCCGCGGCAGGATCTTGGCCGCAGGTTCGCGCAGGACACCAAGCAGGTCATCCTGCAAAAGATTCGCGACGCAGAGCGTGAGCAAACGCTGAACGACTTTCTCGCACGCGGCGATTTAATCGTCAGTGGTGCGATCAAGCGCATGGACAAGGGCGACGCGATCATTGAGGTCGGCAAGGTCGAGGCAAGGCTGCCTCGCAGCGACATGATCCCGAAGGAGAACCTTCGAATTGGCGATCGCATGCGCGCGTACGTGCAGAAAATAGATCGGACCGCGCGCGGGCCGCAAGTGATTTTGTCGCGCACGTCACCCGAGTTCTTGATGAAGCTGTTCGAGTTCGAGGTGCCCGAAATCGAGCAGGGGTTACTGGTTATCAAGTCCGCGGCGCGCGATCCGGGTGTGCGCGCAAAAATCGCCGTGTGGACCAACGATCGTCGCATTGATCCGATCGGCACGTGCGTCGGCATGCGCGGCTCTCGTGTGCAGGCCGTCACCAACGAGCTCGCCGGCGAGCGCGTCGACATCGTGTTGTGGTCTGACGATCCCGCTCAGTTTGTGATTGGCGCCCTGGCGCCCGCGAACGTGTCATCGATCCTGGTCGATGAAGACAAGCACGCGATGGATGTCGTCGTCGACGAAGACAACCTCGCTATCGCGATCGGCCGTAGTGGCCAGAACGTGCGTCTGGCTTCGGAGTTGACAGGCTGGCAGATCAACATCATGACGGCCGAGGAGTCTTCGACGAAACAAGAAGGCGAGCAGTCGTCGGTACGCGCTACTTTCGTCGAGAAGCTTGACGTTGACGAAGAGATCGCAAATATTTTGATTGGCGAGGGTTTTGGCAGCCTCGAAGAAATTGCCTACGTTCCAGTGAACGAGCTTCTTGAAATCGATGCGTTCGACGAAGAAACGGTGGAAGAGCTGCGCACTCGCGCGCGCAACGCGTTGCTGACCGAAGCGATTAAGCGCGAAGAGGGTGTCGAGCAGGCCGAGAAGGATTTACTCGAGCTTGATGGGATGGATGCCGCGCTATCGACGAAGCTTGCGGAAAATTTGATTCGCACGCGCGATGACCTGGCCGAATTAGCAGTCGACGAGCTGACCGAGATGACGGGTATCGACGAGGAGCGCGCTAAAACGTTGATCATGGCGGCGCGCGCGCATTGGTTTGCCGACGATGAAGCGAAAGAAAAAGAGCCAGAGCAGGAAGTCGCCGGAAGGTAAGGATAAGAGTTATGGCAAGTACAACCGTGTCCCAGTTTGCGACGGAGCTTCGTGTTCCGCCGCAGTTGCTGCTCGAGCAGTTGAGCGCGGCCGGCGTATTGAAGAAGGCAGAGTCCGACGCGCTTAGCGAGGACGATAAGTCGCGCCTGCTCGAATCGCTGCGCAAGGCACACGGCGGCGGGGGCGAGAAGAAGAAGATCACGCTGACGCGCAAGCAAACCACCGAAATCAAGCAGGCCGATGCGTCGGGCAAGGCGCGCACGATCCAGGTGGAAGTGCGCAAGAAGCGCGTCTTCGTCAAGCGCGATGGCGCGGCACCCGAGGTCGAGGCGCCTGAGGCATCACCGGCCACCCCGGTAATCGATGAAGCCGAGCTTGCGAAGCGCGAGGAAGAAGCTCGCCGCCAGGCCGAGCTGATCACGCGCCAAACCGCGGCGGCGCGTGAGAAAGCAGATCGCGCGCAGCGCGAGGTCGCCGACGCCGAGCAGAAAGAACAAAAAGACCTTAAAGCGGTGCAGGCACGTCAGGCTGAAGCAGCTGAAGAGCTGGCGAAGGCCGAGCGCGCGCAGAAGGAAGCAGAGCTCGTTGCGAAGCAGGCGGCTGATGCGCAGCAGCGCGCCAAACGTGTGGTCGAAGACGAAGTCGCGGCGATCAAGACAATGATGGCAGCGCCGAAAAAGGTGGCAAAGCCGCCTGAAGCAGTTGCCGCTGCTCCGGTGGGCACGCTGCACAAACCCGCGGCGAAGACCGAAGCGAAGTCGGGTGCAAAGAAGGACGACAAGAAGCCGGGCGTCAAAGAAATCAAGTCGGGTAAGCTCGCTTCCAGTTGGTCTGAAGAGCAACAGAAAAAACGCCTGCTGAAAACTCGCGGTGATACGTCGGGAGGTGCCGGCGGATGGCGCGGGCCGCGCGGCAATCGCAAGCAAGACCGGCACGAGGAACCCAATGGAGCGGCGGCGACACCGATGCCCGTCGAAGCCGTTGTGCGTGACGTTGCGGTTCCGGAAACGATTACCGTTGCCGAGCTCGCTCACAAGATGTCGGTCAAGGCTTCCGAGGTCATCAAGACCTTGATGAAGCTTGGGCAGATGGTCACGATTAACCAGGTGCTCGACCAGGACACCGCGATCATCGTTGTCGGTGAAATGGGCCACACCGCGCACGCAGCGAAGCTCGACGATCCGGAAGCAATGCTGGCTGAGTTCGAATCGGTCGTTGCGCCGAGCGAAGCAACGCTCGAGCCGCGTCCGCCGGTGGTCACGATCATGGGTCACGTCGATCACGGCAAGACATCGCTGCTCGACTACATCCGTCGTACAAAAGTAGCGGCAGGCGAGGCGGGCGGCATCACGCAGCACATCGGCGCGTATCACGTACAGACGCCGCGCGGCATCATCACGTTCCTCGACACTCCCGGCCACGAAGCGTTCACTGCCATGCGTGCTCGTGGCGCGAAGGCGACCGACATTGTGATTCTGGTCGTCGCTGCTGACGACGGCGTGATGCCGCAGACCAAAGAAGCGATCGCGCACGCGAAGGCGGCCAACGTTCCTTTGGTCGTCGCGCTAAACAAGATCGACAAGCCCGAAGCGAATCCTGATCGCGTCAAGCAGGAGCTGGTGGCGAACGAGGTGGTGCCGGAGGAATACGGTGGCGAATCGCCGTTCATCCCCGTGTCGGCAAAGACCGGCGACGGCATCGACGCATTGCTTGAAAACGTATTGCTGCAGGCCGAAGTGCTCGAACTAAAGGCCGTCAGGAACGGTCCTGCAAAGGGTTTAGTCATCGAGTCGCAACTCGACAAAGGCCGCGGCCCGGTTGCCACGGTGCTTGTGCAAAGTGGAACGCTAAAGCGGGGCGACGTCGTGCTTGCGGGATCGGCATTCGGCCGCGTGCGCGCGATGCTCGATGAGACCGGCAAGCCGGTAACCGAAGCAGGGCCTTCGATCCCTGTCGAGATTCAGGGCCTGTCGGATGTGCCGGGTGCCGGCGATGAGTTGATGGTGCTGGGGGATGAGCGCAAGGCGCGCGAGATTGCTCTGTATCGCCAGGGCAAATTCCGCGACACGAAGCTCGCAAAGCAGCAGGCAGCCAAGCTTGAAGGCATGTTTGAGGCCGGCGCTGAGGGTGCGGCTGCGGTTCGAGTGTTGCCGTTGATCATCAAAGCGGACGTGCAAGGCTCGCAGGAGGCGCTCACTCAGGCGCTCGTCAAGCTATCGACCGATGAAGTCAAGGTGCAAGTGGTGCACGGGCAGGTCGGCGGCATTACCGAGAGTGATGTGAATCTGGCGATCGCGTCGAAGGCGGTCATCATTGGCTTCAATGTGCGTGCCGATCAGTCGGCACGCAAGCTGGCGGAAGGCAACGGCATCGACGTTCGCTACTACAACATCATCTATGAGGCGGTCGATGAAGTTAGAAACGCGCTGTCGGGCCTACTGGCGCCGGAGCACCGCGAAAACGTGCTTGGTCTGGTCGAGATTCGACAGATCTTCCGCGTGCCGAAGGTGGGCGCCGTGGCGGGCTGCATGGTGCTCGACGGCTTGGTGCGTCGGACTGCACAAGCGCGGCTGCTGCGTGACAACGTCGTGATCTGGACCGGCGAACTCGATTCGCTGAAGCGCTTCAAGGACGACGTGCGTGAGGTGAAGGCGGGCTTCGAGTGCGGCTTGAGTCTGAAAGGGTACGACGACATCAAGGAGCGTGATCAGCTCGAGATATTCGAGATGCAGGAAGTGGCCCGGACACTTTCGTGAGCGTGATTGATGAAGCCAGCAACCAAACCCGGCCGTGGGCTGCGCATTGCCGATCAGATCCAGCGCGACGTCGCGGAGATGATTCAGCGCGAGGTCTCCGTCGAGCGCGCCGGGTTGGTGACGCTAACCGGCGTTGAGGTCTCGGCCGATTACGCGCATGCGAAGGTGTACTTCACGACCATCGGCGCCCCGGTAGAAGCGGCGCACCAGGTCTTGAGCGACAAGGCCGGTTATTTTCACTCGCTGCTGTTCAAGCGTCTGACGATTCACACGATTCCGCGGCTGACGTTCGTGCACGACGAGTCGGTCTCGCGCGGCATTGAAATCGATCGATTGATCGAGCAGGCCAACAAGAATTTGTCGGGATAGGAGTGGGTGTGGGCAGGTCGCGCGGCGCACGGTGGGATCGAATTAACGGCGTGCTGCTTCTCGACAAGCCACGTGGCATGACTTCCAACGCTGCGTTGCAGAGTGCTCGGCGGCTGTTGAATGCGGCGAAGGCAGGGCATACCGGCACGCTCGATCCGATGGCGACCGGATTGCTGCCGCTGACATTCGGTGAAGCGACGAAGTTCTCAGCCGATTTGCTGAACGCGGACAAGTCGTATCGAGCGACGATCAAGCTGGGCGTGACGACGACGAGCGGTGACGCCGACGGGACAGTGGTCGCTATACGTGAAGTGTCGGTGTCGAATGAAGAGCTGATAGAGACGCTGACACGCTTCGTCGGCACCATCGAGCAGGTACCGCCAATGCACTCGGCGCTGAAGCACGACGGGCAGCCGCTGTACAAGCTGGCGCGCGCGGGTGGCGAAGTGGCGCGCGCACCGCGGCAGATTTCGGTGCATCGCTTGGTGCTGGTCGAGCATCGAGAAGACGAGTTGGTCATCGATGTCGACTGCAGCAAGGGCACTTATGTTCGAGTGCTGGCGGAAGACATTGGAATGGCGCTTGGATGTGGAGCGCATTTGAGTGCCTTGCGTCGAACGCGCGCGGGGCGGTTAAGCGTAGACGACGCAGTGACGCTGGCAACCCTTGAAACCATGGCACCGGAATTGCGGCGCGCTGGGCTGCTACCGGAGGACGAGCTGCTGGGGTCACTGGCAACCGTACTGCTCGACGCCGCTCACACCGCGCGATTTCGGCAAGGGCAGCGCCTGGCGCTCGACGCAGAACCGCGCAACAGCCGCGTGCGCGTCTACGGCGGTGGAAATGAATTGCTCGGCACGGCCACCATCAATGAGTGGGGTGTCGTCGAACCGCAACGACTAGTGACGAACAATTGAGCGAACAATTTAAAGCGAGCGAGAGCCACTGATGAAACGTCCCATTCGCAACGTCGCAATTATCGCGCACGTCGATCACGGCAAGACCACGCTGGTCGATAAGCTGCTGCAACAGTCGGGGACGTTTCGGGAGAACCAGCAGCTAACCGAGCGCGTGATGGACAGCAACGACCTCGAACGCGAGCGCGGCATCACGATTCTTGCCAAAAATTGCGCCGTCGACTACGAAGGCACGCACATCAATATCGTCGACACTCCCGGGCACGCCGACTTCGGCGGCGAAGTCGAGCGTGTTTTGTCGATGGTCGACGGCGTGCTGCTGCTGGTCGATGCCGTCGAAGGTCCAATGCCGCAGACGCGCTTCGTAACACGCAAGGCGCTCGCACAGGGGCTGAAGCCGATCGTCGTCGTCAACAAAATCGATCGCCCCGGTGCGCGGCCCGACTGGGTCGTCAACCACACGTTCGATCTCTTCGACAAGCTTGGTGCCGCCGAAGAGCAGCTCGACTTTCCGGTGATCTACGCGTCCGCGCTGCATGGCTACGCGGGTACTTCGCCCGATGTACGCGAAGGCAACCTAAAGCCGCTGTTCGACGCGATCCTCGCGCACGTGCGCGTGCGTGACGACGATCCCGACAAGCCGCTGCAGCTGCAGATCTGTTCGCTCGATTACTCCAGCTACGTGGGCAAGATCGGCATTGGTCGAATTAGCCAAGGGCGCCTGCGTGCCGGCCAGGAAGTGCTGGTGATGCACGGTCCGGAAGGTGCGCAGAACGCGCCCACCACCAAGGGCCGCATCAACCAGGTGCTGACGTTCAAGGGGCTCGAGCGTCAGGTTGTCGAAGAAGCGATCGCCGGCGACATCGTGCTGGTTAACGGCATCGACGACATCGGCATCGGCTGCACGCTGACTCCGGTCGATTTTCCGGATGCGCTGCCGCTGCTTCGCGTCGACGAGCCGACGCTGATGATGAATTTTCAGGTCAACACGTCGCCGCTTGCCGGGCGTGAAGGCAAATATGTCACCAGCCGCCAGTTGCGCGAGCGCCTGCAGCGTGAATTGAAGTCGAACGTCGCGATGCGCATGCGCGAAACCGATGACGAGCAGGTATTTGAAGTCGCCGGCCGCGGCGAGTTGCACCTGACGATCCTGCTCGAAAATATGCGGCGCGAAGGCTATGAGATGGCGGTCGGGCGTCCACGCGTGTTGTTCAAGGAAGTCAACGGCGGCCGGCTCGAGCCATTTGAAATGCTCAGCGTCGATGTCGAAGAGCAAAACCAGGGCGCAATTATGGAAGAGCTTGGTCGGCGCAAAGGCGATCTGCAGGACATGCAGCCTGATGGAAGAGGGCGAGTGCGGCTTGAATATCGAATTCCAGCGCGCGGTCTGATTGGGTTTCAGGGCGAATTCATGACGCTGACACGCGGCACCGGCTTGATGAGCCACGTGTTCGATGACTACGGTCCGGTGCGTCAGGGAGAAGTCGGCGAGCGCCGCAACGGCGTGCTGATCAGTCAGGACGACGGTGACGCTGTTGCGTACGCCTTGTGGAAATTACAGGAGCGCGGGCGAATGTTCGTCAGCCCGGGTGACAAGCTGTACGAGGGCATGATCATCGGCATCAATTCGCGCGAGAACGATCTGGTCGTCAATCCAGTGCGCGAGAAGAAGCTCACCAATGTGCGCGCGTCGGGCAAGGACGAGCACATCGATCTGGTAACGCCGATAGCGCTGACGCTTGAATCGGCGGTCGAGTTCATTGCCGACGATGAGCTGGTCGAAATTACGCCGCAAAGTATTCGGCTGCGCAAGCGATACCTGAAAGAGCATGAGCGCAAGCGCGCACAACGAGAGGCGGCATGAACGCTGCGCGTTCATGCCGCTAAAGGACGGCGGTTCGAAGCTCCCTCCCTAGCCTTTCCTCCGCGAGGGAAGGAATTTAACCGTGAACAGCGTGGCAAATTCCGCGCACCGCCGCGCGGTTATCCTGATGATCATTGCGCCGGCGCTATGGAGTACCGCCGGTGTCGTGACGCGCCACTTGTCGCCTGAATTGCAGGCGGACGGCCGCTTCGAGATCACGTTCTGGCGCAGCTTGTTCGCGGCGATCTTCGTCGGCGGCTATCTTTGGATGCAGCGCGACTTCGCGGGTTCGCTGCGGCGCGCGGGTGCGGCAGGTTTGCTATCAGGTTGCATGTGGGCAACGATGTTCGTCACGTTCATGCTGGCACTGACGCTGACCTCGACCGCCAACACGCTGATCATGCTCGCCGTAGCACCGCTGATCACTGCCCTGTTGGCGCGCGCCGTGCTAGAGGCACCGATTTCGGCTCGCACGTGGGTGGCAATCTTGATTGCGATGGCCGGGATCGGAGCGATGTTTGCGGGCAGTCTGCGCATCGAGTCGGGCACCGGAGTGCTGGGAATGCTGATCGCGCTGGGCGCGCCGATCGCGTCAGCCATTAACGTCGTGATTTTGAAGAAGCGCGGTCAATCAGTTGACCTCGTGCCCGCGGTGTTCCTGGGCGGAGCAATCTCAGCGCTGGCCGTGCTGCCGTTCGCACTGCCGCTGGTCGCTCCACCGCGCGACATTCTGTTGCTCGCGCTACTCGGATTCTTTCAGCTCGGCTTGCCGTGCACGCTGCTTGTCATCGCAGCGCGGCATCTTTCGGCTACCGAAGTGGCGTTACTCGCGCTGCTCGAAGTTGTCTTGGGACCGTTGCTCGCGTGGGCTGGCGCAGGCGAAGTCGCCGCGCTTCACACGTTGTTTGGCGGCGCGCTCGTGGTCGGCGCGCTGTTGTTGAATGAGCTGGTTACAAGGCCGTCAACAGAAGAGGCGGCGTAGCCGCCTTTTCGCAAGAGCGTGTCAGCTGCGCACGGCGTTTGGCGGCAGTGGTTGTGCCCAGCGAGGCTGCCCGGCTGCGACCGAGGTACACGTTGCGTTGAAGCCGCGACCCAGCGAGTCCTCCAAGCGCAGCCGCACGTTCGCCGCCTCGATGCCGTCGACCCGAATGACCCTGAGGCCTTCGTTGCGCGCAAAGTTAACGCACTGCTGCTCAGCTGACGAGCTGCCGGCCGTCATCTGAGCACAGCTGGCCAGGGCTGCGACCGCGAGCGGCGCGATAAGGGCATTTTTCATTCGTTCCTCCATGTTGGAGCGCGGACTGTAAGAGGGACGGGTCGACGTTGGTACCAACTTGCGACGAAGTGCAGATTGCCGGGAATGAAGTGCTTTTGGTGTGGCACGATCGTGTTTGCAACGTTGGGAACGTCGGATGCTTCGAGGCAGGAGACCGTGCGTGATGCTGCTC